>JAIXQT010000161.1 GCA_027485595.1 Pseudomonadota bacterium
ATGATTCCGGTGATTCAGTCGTCTAAACATACGACGCCACGTTGCTCTTCTCTCTGAGATGCCGCGATGACGCTGCCACCACCGCCATCGCTCCCACGGAAGCTCATGAAACACCCGTACTATAATTCCGGCGGCTTTTGCTCTCTCTCCATACGCGCGAGCGAAGGTGGTGGAACCGATACCATCGATGAGGATACGAACAGCTACGCCACGACTGGCCGCTCGAGCGAGGACCTCAAAAAACCACTGTCCGGTTGTATCCGTCGCGAAGATATAAAACTCTACATCAACGCTCGCCGTCGCCGCGTCAATGGCGGCCTCTAGGGTCGTAAAAAAGAGGTCCCCATCATGAATAACCTCGCACCGCTTCCACACCACGGCAGGGTCTCCCACAGGGATTGGCGTTGTGCTTCTCGGCGGAATACTCATCGGAGGGTGTTCTCAAGATAGACAGGTGTCCTGTTTCGAAGCAGACCTAACTCCTCCATTCTACTGAAGAGTCCCCGATTCTCCTACTGTGGACGAAAAGGCCATCTAGAAAAATCGATTAAAATCGGGCACTTACAACATGGCAGCATCTTTGCACAGGTACCGTATCAAAACCGACTATCTGCCAGGTTGGAGGCCAGAACAGATGAGAATATTCGACGCAATCACCAGAGGAATCACGGTCGGGGTAGCCAGACTTTTGAGGGCCTTACTCCGTACCTATAACACCCGCCTCAGCACGTTACGTGGTGAACCGGTAGTTCCGTTCGGGAAATGCGACAGGGTAGCCAGACTTCGCAATAACACCAGTGAGATTCGGTTGAGAGAGCTTCGGGCTCCTCTTCCGATGACGAGTGAGGAAGCACCCCGCCGTCAGATAGTCCAGTAAGGAATTCGAGCTGCGATACGTAACACGGATTTCGGGAATTACATTTTTCAGGGAGACTATGACCATGGAACCAAAGATTATCGAGAAACTCTTCGCTTCATTCACTGAGCTTGAGGGCGCGATTACGAAGGCTCGTCAGACCTTCAATTCTCGGGATTCCGTTCCTGAGGGAGTTGTTCGACGCCTTGAGTCATACGACACCATCTTAGCGAAACAGCGCACACTCGCTGTGGCGTTATGCGAGGCGATCGCATCCAAGGATTGGGATGAGGTAACTCGTCACGTAACCTTGATCAACAGCCTCTCAGCGATGATCCGAGATGACGCTAAAGCGATCCTCACCGCTATCTCGACGAACGAAGACGGGCTTACCGACGACGAGACGAGCAACTTCTGTTAAGTCCGCATCCCTGAAAAATGACAAAGGCCACCACTACACGACGTAGTGGTGGCCTTTTCTCTTGGGGATCTGATGGCTGATTTCCTCAAAGGGGAGGCTCACGTTTGTTACCGGTCAAGCGCTCGCGTATCGAAAGGCGCACCAGGAAATAATTTTTCACCGCCCTGCCAGGTTGCCTCACTTCCCTGTGTTCTGGGGCCGCCCTGCAAACCCCGTGCCCTAATCGGCAACGTTAAGATCAACCCACACGGCGTGCGCGTAATCAATAGAACCCTTCAGAGACCGCACCACCAAGGTAAGCTCCCGGGCACCCTCGGTATCAACTTTGAACACCGCAGCGCGGCGAGAGCTATCCAACGGCGGACTCTCAAACAACACCTTCTTTGACGTTCTCACCTCACATCGTATCCTCCCGAGCGACATATCGTCGGGATACCCGCAGATACCGGAGAGATACGTGTGGGGTTTATCGAGTTGAATCTTAATCTCGGAGATTGCGTGCGTTGAAAGACCTGTACGATACGTTACCCCATCCAGCTTGATGGGCGCCCCATCGTGCCTCTGATTCGCCTTCAGTACACCCCAGCCCTGAGTCGAAGATACGACCTCAATCGAACCGAACTTTATCTTTCGCCAGTCCCAGAAAAAATAGGACCCCAGCCAAACGCTCACGATGATGTATCCACTGGCGATAGCAAGCACGGACAACCCCCAAAGCCAGCGAGACGGGGTCTCGTGAGGAAGGATCTCGACCGGATGTGAGGAGTTGACCACGGCCAATCGTTGAAAGAGCCCCCATCGCTCACATCGGAGCACTATAACAACAAACACCAGCGCCACCACAGAGACGACGCCTGACCAACGCCACAACGGGGAATCTCCAAAGGTAAGCTTCACCGTCGGCCCGTTCGGCACGATACCGATATACCCTGGACTAACGAGGAATAAGGACTCACCGCCTGACGCCGTAAAGGCCGGATTAAAGGCGTACTTCAGGTAGTGCGCCACCCCAGGGCAGTCGGTGTTCAGGTATATACCCGAAAAGTCAACACGAGTTTCAGGGTGACATTCCCGTTGAGGCACGCTCACACCGCGCGCCGGGAGAGTTTCCGCAGATTTCGAGGTAATGAGAAAGTCGGAGTCACTATTGTAATTTCGGTACCAATTCCAAAAAGCTTCGCGCCATCCATCGAACGGTATCGTGACCGGAGGCCTCCTAAAGGTCTCCGCCATCTTCACGTCCCTCTTGGTCTCATAGACACTCCACGGATCAACCACGAATTGCTTAGTCAAAAAGCCACTCGCATCGGCGCTCTTCAAGGAGAGCTCTGAGCTCAGGATTAACTGTCTAACTCCCAACAGGTTCATGTGAGGCTCGGATAAGTCTAATCGATGCCGCATACATGGCCACTGGCGAAATGGACAACTGGCGCGGTCACTTATCTCTGAGGTGAAACTGTAGAGCATCGGAGCGACTATCGTTGATTGTAGGTAGAGGCTCTCTGTGGTCGCTCGTTCGGCGAAGTACGGCAGCATCTCAAAGACCCGCTGGGTAACTACAGAGTTCTTCTCAACGTTGTGTTCAAACGCTACTCGAGGTTGTGAGAGGTCCCCCGTAAGGTGTTTCGAGAGGGTCATTAACGCCCCGTACCCCTTTTTAACTGACCACCCTGAGTAGTTGTATCGCATGAAATTCGGAAACGAGGAGACGTGGTTCGTCTCCCAGATGAACAAGAGCGGCAGAGCCACGAGCACGACAACAACGCTGAGGGACCGCGGAACTAGCGTCAGCGCGACACCCACCATGATCGCCACAGCGATCGACCAGAAGAGCTGGGTTTGGGGGATCGCCCGAGCATCAACAAGCTCAAGACGACGGAAAAGGAAGAACACCGCGACGTAGACGCATCCGGAGATGAGCCAGAAGAGACATACACGTACTGGTAGCGTCTGTACTCTCTTGAAACGCGGATAGAGGGCGACCAAGGTCGCGAAGATTCCACACGCGACGATAGGATCAAAAATACTCGGAAAAACCTCTGAGAGGATATCGCGAAACACCCAGGTCATTGGGTGCGGGGTGGTCCAGGCGTTGTTCGCTACCATGGGAATCACAAACCACGCCGCAAGCGCCGCACCGAGCCCCCCACTCACCGCTACGAGCGTTACCCTGTAGCCTATCGTTCGGGTTGGATTGAGCACGGCGACGACGAGAGCCAAAGCGGGCACCGCGATAAACACATACCCGTGCGAGAGCGCCACACACGCGAAAAGTATCGCTGACCTCCACGGAAAGAGCTGACGGGTCATCTCCCGCCACAGGTACGCAACCGCCACCACGAGAAAGTTCAACGCATACATGTGGGCAAACTGGCCCGCCATCGTTGAGAGCCCGTTTCCGCCCCACATGCGGTGCCCCTCATTGAGCACCACCGCCGCGGTGAAGATCGGGGCAAACAGGGTAACCGGAGCGGTAAGCCCCATAATCCTCAGGCTTGCCCACGTGGCGATAGGAAGCGTGAGCACCGGAAGGATCGTCCCAAGATTAAAGGCCTGCCCGAGTGGAATGATGTATCCAACGAGAGCCATAAGGATGAATGGAAATGGGAAGTAGTGGACCAGGAGCCCCTCTCCGGCGTTGTTGCCGGGATTCCAGGGCCGCAACACACCGTGCGGAAGACCGTAGTCGTGCAGCACCTTCACGGGCCAAAAGTGAGAACCGGTATCGCCACCTGTGGCAGGTTCTGCATTGAATACGCTGGCGGGAACGAACTGGCCAATCACGCACACGGCAGCGATCAGAGCTATCGCTTCGAGTAGCCGACTCATCCTGACTCTCAACATTCGCATCCCAATCCCTACCGTTAGCTCAAACAACAGCGTCGGTATCTCTACCTCAATGCGGACGCGGCGGTTTGCCCACCGCCCCGCGGTCGTCGGCGAGTATCCGTGCCCGATTAGACGACCATATCCCGAAGCTCGACCGCTTCATGGTATCTCACAACGAGGGGGGAGTCTTCCCGCTACTTTCTCTGTTTTTCTCTGTAGTTTTTTTCTCTGTAGGGGGGCTACTTTTTCTCTGTAGGGGGGCTACTTTTCTCTGTAGGGGGGCTACTGCCCAAATGTGCGAAAAGTCACTCGCGGCGGCATCCGTTAATCACCATCTGCATATCACAGGTGTGATGACCTATGAGGCATGGAAGGGGACTCTAGATACACGAATGCACTGCGAATCGGAGAACGCAAAAGTCTGGTGTAGAGAGGACTAACGACCAAGCGCATTGGCGAGCTTCGGCATCGACGGTGGATACAAGCCTGGGGGATACGGAACCGTAACATCCCCAAGCTTCCACTTCTCTCGAACCGCTCTCGCCTTGTGCATGAGCGCCTTGAAAAATCGTATAAACTCGACGCGCACACTGCGTCGTTCAGAGAGACACCACATACGCCGTCCCTTCCGTCTGGGGCGATATGTGGTATCGAGGACCTGTGAAAGAAGCCGGTCCTTACCGAGTATGCGCTTCTTCTCCCGCACTCTCTTCCTCTCAGCGCGCTCCTCAAGCAATCTGACACGAGCGATGAGATGCTCGTTAATTTTCTGCTGTTGCTCGGCAGAGTGATAGCCAAACGCTTCCATCCATGCGTTCGGTTGAAGGGTAAACGTCTGCATCTCATCGGATGAGGCTAAGATCTCTTCCGCACGCTTGGTATACCCCCGCAAGTTGTTGGCATCTCGTGTGATAGTGGTGAACTGCGGACGCCTGAGCCGCTTCCAATGACGAGTGTGTTCGCCTGATTGAAACATCCTCCAAGAGGAAAACCCGGGATACCGGTCGATCGAGGTTTCTAAGTTGTCCTTGGCTGGATTGGCATAGAGGTAGGCTATCGCTATAAGAGCTCTCTTGGGAGTAAGCACTACCGGACTATCGTATCCTTCGCACCATACGGTCCGCTTGTTTCGTCCGAGGAGCCCGTTAATCATGTGCGCTGAGTCCGTTTTGAAATGACGGAAGAATGCCTCAACGTGGTCAGGATTAATAACCACGAGAACGAGATGGATGTGTGTAGCCTCGACAATAATATGACTGATTCGAACTGGATAGAGTGCGCATGCTCGCGCCAGGCAGGTCTTCACAATAGCCTGACAGAGTGGATTAGCTAAGAGAAGCAATCCCTCCTCAAGGCTAAAGGTGCAAAACAGCACACTCCCGTGAGGGTGGTATTTCATTTTCTCTCCCATGCAGAGCTATTCGGCGGAACGACGTGGGAGTTGCTAGGATGAACGGGAAAATAGCCCCCTAAAGAGAGAAACAGACAGAAAAGAACAAAGTAGCCCCCCTACAGAGAAACAAAGAGTAGCCCCCCTACAGAGAAACAAAGAGTAGCCCCCCTACAGAGAAACAGCTCTCAGCCACACGCCCCCCCCTACTTCGCACACCCCTCCGGCTTTTTCCATTCACAGAGGCATGGGCCAGTATCATCACATCCATCTTCACCATACCCTTTGCTCTCGAGACTCTGTCTTAATTTGGTATCCTTTATGTCGTTAAGTTTGATGAAATTACAGCTTTGATTTGCCCTCTTGCCGTCTAGCTGACAGACGATTGTGGTAGTAGCGGATGCAGATTTATCCACTATGCTTACTTGCCCAGTGGTCTTACATGGACTTAGCAGCAACTTTACATCCTGGGCACACACCTGAAATCCCATTGGGGTGTTCAGGTTAGAGCATATTTGGAGGGATTCCTGTTTGGCCTTTGCTACTGCGGTGCGCACCAAGATCTGCTGTATCGGCCCCGCATCATTCAGCAATTCAGCCTTTAGTTCGGCGACGAGGGAATGAAGGGTGGAAATATTTATAGTTTGAAATCCATTCACGGTGACCGTGCCACCAAATCCGTTCTTCGCCATGGTATGAGCTAGATCCTTCGCATGCCTCAGCGCTTTATCCGCGCTATCGAATCCAGAGCACCGCATGTTCTCAAATGTTATATTTGAACATTGAGGGGCGACCTTAAGGATCTCTCGTATCTCCGTAAAGGGCTCCGCTTCATCTCCAGGGGAGCCGTGCACGGCCGCTCTGACGTCAATGTTTTTGCATTTACAAAGCTCCTTACGCCTGTCCAACGCCTCGAACTGATCAACTACAACCGTCATCTGCCCGTTCTCTTTCGCCTTATTTGCTAAAAAGTCACATTCTCGTCTCAGCCTCTCGTCATTTTTGTCGTAGATACACACGTAGCAATCCGGTTTCCCCTCGGAGGTCGAGGCTCGTTCGGTTGTAGAGGTTGTATCTTCGGTCACCGTGGTCGACTCAACTGAGGTCGTTGTCTCTTCAGTTGTCGAGGTTGTCTCTGTTGAGTTTTCGGTGTCCCCAGTTGAGGAGGAGCTGGAAGACTCAGAGGAATATTCGGAGGTCGTCGTGCCTTCAGTTGTAGAGGTTGTATCGGGGGAGGAGCTCTCAGATGACTCGTTTTCGCAGCCCGAGCATTGCCACGTATAGGTTATCTCCTCGCGTGGCATCGGATCGCAGAAGTACGTGAAGCACTCATTCCACTCGTCTCTTGAAGGCGGATCCCATCTCATCGTTCCATCGGGTATTGAAAGTTCAAAACTTCCATTACCTGACGGGTTGATACACCCTTTAGTTCCACCAGGACAGGCTTCGGCACCGGGGCACATCCCTACGGCACTGGGAAGATTTTGAGCCTTTTCTTTGATGCGATCAGCACAGGCTTTCTGTGCCGCTGCCTTATTTTTCTCATACTCGGCCAACCGATTTGGGTATTCACGACAGAATGTTTTGCACTCTGACTTCCTCTCAATGACGTCGGGGCACTCCCCTTTGCTGTTTACAAAACAACCGTTGTGCTCAGACAAGGGGTTACACGCCCATCCAACATAGGTCCGGTCAGTTCGTTCGAGCTTGGTCCAGGCTTTGAGGGTGTTAGTTTCACCGCATCGCGATGTAAATGCAGGTTCAGAGCTTACACTTGTGGTTGTCGTTGTATCCTCGGTCACCGTCGTGGTCTCGAGTGAGGTAGTTGTCTCTTCAGTCGTCGAGGTCGTCTCTGTTGAGTTTCCGGTATTCCCAATTGAAGAGGAGCTCGAAGACTCAGAGGAATGCTCCGAGGTAGTCGTGCCCTCAGTTGTCGAGGTTATCTCTGTCGAGGTTGTACTATCGGCGGTTGAGGATGTCGCATCGGTTGATGCAGTGGTTGGATTAGACGCTTGCGCAAGCTCTACCGGCAGAACCACTACGAGGGGCTCTTTCGCCGCTTTCCTGACTCTCTTGCCTGTGTTCTGCTTCCGAGGTGTTATCTGCACGACCACCGAAGCCTTTTGCTCCGTTTGCCTTGCAAGCACCAGCTTGTCCCGCTTGTCGCTGAGGCTGGGCTCGACAGGAGCAAGCGGTAGCGAGGAATGGCACACCTTAGAGAGCTTTTCACCGGTCGCTTTCGCTGGAAAGGAACACCCTTCAAATTCGATCTCACCAGGATTCGCCATCGGCGTAGTGCCCTTTATGATTCCTAGAAGGTCCTTCACCTTGGCGGTAACAACACGGCGACCATTTAAGATAAGATCAACCGTTCCGGGGTTGGCGCGCACGAACGCGGCGTATGACGCTGTGGCCCTCTTGTCAGGGGTACCCCCTCGAGCGATTTCCCCGAGGTAGTTTATCGCATTTGACCATCTCTCAAGAGCCTGTGTGGAGTTGGCTCGGGGGCACCGTTGCGCGACAACTAGATCGCTTGAGAGAGCGGCCATCAAACAAAACGTATCGGCTCGTCGATAGAACTCGGCGAGCTCTCCGGCATACTCCTTACCCTCTTTGGTAAGGACCTCTATCTCTAACGTCTCACCGGCCTTGAGCAGTCGTTGAATCTCTGAGAGGTCAAACGTGACCTCACGTTCGGATCCGGAAATGGTGACCAGGGGCAACTCAACTACGTTGTTGGTGGCGGCAGGCCGTTTGCTGGGGGATCCTTGACTCGGTATGGCGACACCCACGCCCTCTGACCGTTGGGGCACGGCAACCGCTACATTCGCGGAGATGCAGAGAGCTCCTGCACAGGTGAGCGCACAGCACACAAACAACAACGCGGCGTACTTCGCGGCTCTGAGAGCGCATCTGACGTCTGTTCCGTTCATACTTTTACCAGCCTCTTAGCCCCACTCATCAACGGTCGCAGACGTTTCCATTACTCCCGCGCCACAAAGCGCCAGTAAGGTATGCGCCACCCCGAGCCCGTGCAGGTCAGTCGACTACGTCGTCTATTGACTTAAGTCCCTGTGCCACGTAACAAAACCCATCCCAACTTTTCGTAAGATGACGGGGAAACCAAAAAAGCCTCTCTCAAGAGCGATACCTGGTAGGGTGTTGATATATATAGGGTTCCCCCATCTCGCCCTTTCCGTCCCTCACATCACTTTTCCTTGATTCCTCGGGGTGGTTTCATACATACACCCTACGTACCAGAGTCAGCCGAACTCCTTATATTAACGATAAAAATCAAGATCGTTTTCAGTAGGCGTTGCGAGGCACACTTTATCGGTCTGCCTCGAATAGTCCGCGTTGAAAACAATTTTTATAAAGGAATCATCAGCGTTTCGCGTCGACCAAATCATGACCGCCACACCAATCGTCCGTTCCTCTCGAGAGGCGGCGAGCTATCTTTTCGTCCTCCAGCCCCCCTCCTCATCACCCAGAAAAACGGGCAGTTCCTAGTTTTAATGAACAACGAATCCTTTGAAGCACTTATGGATACAAGAACGCTAGTTCTCAGGGCTTTGTAAACTTCCCCGCTATGGGATAGGGTTACACCTCTTTTCTAGGAAACACTATGGAAGCAAAAACATCCCGCAACCTAACCTCTGTTGTCGCCGCGCTCTCGCTCGCGTCCCTTTCGATGCCAGCGCCAATCGTTGAAGCAACTCCCCCCGCAAAGCCTACCTCGGGTGAAGTTACAAAGGAGCGCTCCGCGAAACTCGGTTCACTTGGTGAGACTACCTTTAAACTCGAACTCGACGGTGTAAGACGGTGGCTCGTCGCTGAAAACAATGGTGACCAGACCCGCGTTCTCGTCTCTACCGCTGCTGGCCTCGACTTCGCGGTGTCCTATCTCAATGAGAAGGACTCGATTATGAAGGTCACGGTTGGTCCAGATACGTTTTCGTATGTGCCCTTCGCTGGTGGTTCCTTTGTGCCGTTGAACAAGTTGTAGAAAACCCACAACGTTTACATCGTAAACCGATCATGAATCTGAGCGCCCCTCGGGGGCGCTAGACGTTATTCATCGCTGCTGAGACCCAACTCGGATTCACTCACAAGCGGAAATATCCGGACTTGTGGGAAGCGTTAGTTTTGGCGCCGGGCGAGATGTGTGGTGCAGGCCAACTTTTGTGGGACAGACGGTTGCTCCCTCACAATAGTGGATACAGGCTCTCAACTCATAAGGGTTCTCGGAAGTATAGAGCCTGATAGCCCAAGCCTCTGGTACGCCCTACGTACCAAAGTCGGCCGACCCTCTCATAGCAACGATGAAAATCAAGCTTGTTTTCAGTAGGCGTGTACTATCAGCTACGTTTACTTCTTTTGAGAAGGACGGTGTACCAAGGGATTGGGGAAGGGGGATGTTTGGTGCAAAAAAGGGAAGAGTCCCCTTTTCCGATATCCCCGAAAAATGACAAAGGCCACCACTACGTTGCGTAGTGGTGGCCTTTTTAATAGGACAATCGAGACCAGCTTAGCTCGCGGCCCGCATCAACTCATCACGCACCTTCTTGAGGATCGCGATATTATCGGAGTGCCCGGTCATTCGAGCCGTGACCTTTCCACGTAAGCGGCGGCCAAGGAGGAAGAGGTCACCGATAGCATCGAGCACCTTGTGACGCACCGGCTCATTCGGATACCGCCACTCGTCGTTGATAGCGCCTTCGGTACCGATCAAAAGGAAGTTATCGAAACGTCCACCGAGCGCGAGCCCTTGGCGTTGAAGGTGTCCTACATCTTTTACGAAGCTAAAGGTTCTCGCCGCCGCTATCTGGTCCCGGTACGAGGCCGAATCGGTGAGGGTGAACGAGAACTGCTGCTCACCTACCGGCTCAGGGTATCGAAGGGTGTAATCGACGCTGAACTCATCGGCAGGCTCGATACGGATAGATTCCTTGCCATCCCCTACTTCGATAACCTTCTTGATATCGATCTCGTACCACTCACCGTCCTGCTCACTTAAGCCCACCTCTTCAAAAAGACGGCAGAACTCACGAGCGGAACCGTCCATCACAGGAACCTCGCCGTTACACTTAATGAGAACGTTCGAGATACCGTAAGCACAGAGAGCGGACATAAGGTGTTCAATCGTACCGGCCTGGGTTTGCCCAAGACGAACGGTGGTCGCGAAACCGGTCGACTCAACGAAATCAACGTGCGCGGGCACAACGGTGGTCTCTGAAACGCCAACGAAGTGGATACCGGAATTTGGCGGAAGGGGCTCAAGGATCAGACCGCTCTTGCGGCCGGAGTGAAGTCCCTGACCGTACAAGATCGCCGCGTGGGCGAGTGTCTTCTGAGGCATAGCGCGGCCACGGAGGGTCTGCTTCGTGAATACCACGGGGTTGATCGTAACCGATTCACGAAGAGGTCCCACGGATGCTGGCTCAATAGCCTCCCATCGTGGCTCGTTATCAGCGGAGGGTGTCTCGGCTTGGTTTAAGACTCGTCGAACAAGCTGGATCGTTCCAGAGAGATCGAGCGGTTTCTCAAGGAAATCCATCGCGCCAAGACGGGTAGCGGCAACCGCCGTGGAGATAGTGGCGTGACCACTAATCATAACCACCGGCAGATCCTGGTGAATCTCTTTGATCTTTCGCAAGGTCTCAAGACCATCCATACCTGGCATCCAGATATCGAGCAGTACGAGAGCCGGCCGGGTGTTCATGAGGAGTCGGATAGCTGACTCACCATCCTCAGCGAGCACAACCGAGAACCCCTCATCCTTGAGAACGCCCTCTAAGGAGCGACGGATACTCGCCTCATCATCAACAACTAACACGAGTTGATTCGAGGTCGTAGCGTCCTGATAGCTGTGCTGGTTCGCGAGGGTATGCATAGTTGAATGGCCCTTTCTTAGTCGGTCTATACTACCCGTCCCCCGGCTCTAACGCAAATTCTTGAAAAAACCGGCACACTTAGCATCACCACAAGCCCCCCGTTTTCAACGCTCGGATTCATTCAAGAGGGCGCGAGGAATGCCGATTCCCAACGGTACCAGGAAGCCACCACAGAGGGAAACCCAGCGTCCTCTCGAACCGGGCATCGACCGTAAGGAAATCGTCATCTTATTAGTGGGTTATGCTATCAAAATTGTTCGGTCGAAGATCAAAGCAGAACGAGGAACATCCGCCTCTCGCCGATGGGGTCAGACAATCTATAGTCAGCTACCTCGGTGTAAAATCGCTGCCGATTATGCCGAAGGTCGCGCAACAGGCGTTTCAACTCGCGACATCCCCCAACGCGGAGCCAGAGGATTACATCGCGGTAGTAGAACGAGACGAGGGGCTCTCTGCGCGGGTCCTCAAGATAGCGAACTCGGTGTACTACAGCCGAGGCACGGAAAGTAAAACGATAACCGACGCGGTTACCGTCATAGGAGTATCTGAGCTGCAGTGTCTGATGAACGCAACCGCGCTCTCTAATTTCTTTCCGATACGTCATCCTTTACGCGCCCTCTTCTGGGCTCACGATATCGCCGTCGCGATCACCGCGAAAACACTCGCCAACGCGCTTCGTCCAGAACAAGCGGAGATGGCGTTTCTTGGTGGACTTATGCACGACATCGGCAAACTCTTCATGCTGCAGCAACACTCCAACAACTACGAAAAGGTTGTCATGCGAGGCTTTGAGGAGGGCCTTCAATCGATCGATGGGGAAACCGTAGCGTATCCATTCGATCACACGCAGGTTGGACACCTTATAGCTGAGCGGTGGCACTTCACTCCGGAACTCACAGCGGTTATCAGCAAACATCATAGAGCATGGCCGGAAATTCCCAAGGACTCCGTCGTGGCGCTTGTGAAGACAGCAAACATCATCGCCCACACCCTTGCGCTCGGCGCAGGGCGAGAGGCGAACCAAGCTCGTCGGATCTACGAGCCGATGCTTCCTGAGGCGTGGGAATACCTCGATGTCCCGGAGCCTTTGAGAGCGGAGCTTCTCGAGAGAGCCACCTCGGCTTTTGAACAAGAGCGTTCACTCTACGAATCATGGAGTAACGGGTGATATACGTCGCGGCGACTCTCGCTTTTCTCCTCTGCGCTCTCGCCGCGCTCTATGTCGCGACGCTGAATCACCTTACCCGAATTGTAACATCGACGGATGAGGATACTCCTCGCATACGGTTTTCCGGAGCCTTCAGTAGGGTCCCGGTCATCGGACGAAGAACGAGCGAGCTTGAAAGCCTTGTCGCGCGACTGAGGCAATCCGATACTGACCATCGCACTCGGTATAAGATACTGACCGAGAACGTCGCCGCCGCGGTTATGCTTCATGAGGTGGACGGCACGATCCTGTGGTGTAGTCCCTTCACGGAGGTCATCACGGGGTTCCCGCTTTCCGAGATCTACCGGAATAAGGGCTCCTTCCTGACCGCGAATGTCCAGGAAGAAGATCGAGAGATCGTTCAACGATCGCTTCAGATCGTCGCCACCGGTGAGCCGTTTCAGTGCCGGTACCGCTTCTACCACAAATCCGGCATGACGCTGTGGCTTGAGACACGAACGGTTCCCATTCTCGATAACACATCGAACGAGTATGTCGCGCTCTCAATCACTATTGATGTAACGGCGCACGTCATGAATCAATTACAGGTTGAGGAACGAAATAAGGACCTTAACGAGTTCACCTACATGCTCTCACACGATCTCAAAGCACCCATTGTGACGATATCTGGTATGCTCGGGATTCTTGAGGAGGAGTCCTTAGTCACAAGCAATCCGCAACTCGTGGAGCCCCTAACCTACATTCGAAAAGCCACGAAGCGGCTACAGGACCTCGTTGTGGGAGTTCTCGAGCTCGCGCGAATCTCCGCTGCCGAACGATCGCTTGAGCCAATCTCTCTCGGAGATGTGATGGCGGAGGTTATTGATGAGCACCGCATCCAGATCCAACAGAGTGAAGCTACGATCACAACCGTCGAGGAACTTCCCGTCGTCTTGGGGAACAGAACCCAACTTTACCAGGTTTTCAGTAACCTGATCGGCAACGCGATCAAATACAAGAAGGGTGACCGCCCCCTCGTCATATCGATAGACACAGAAAAAGCAAGCTCTCGGCGCAAGACCTCGATCGTCATCTCTGATAACGGCAGAGGTATTGGCTCAGATAAGATCGACTCGATCTTTAAACCGTTCAATCGCGCGGGCGAGGAGACCATCGAGGGCACCGGTGTCGGCCTCGCCTCGGTGAAGAAGCTCGTCGAGAAGCTTGGCGGATCTATCAAAGTCGAAAGCGAACAGGATCAAGGGACCTCGTTTACTATCGAACTGCGGAAGGCGCCTGAGTCGGTGTCGAAGTGAGAAACGAACGTGGAGCCAACTGCGTCGGGGCGGAACTCGCGACCGGAAGATCGGCAGATAGCCGGCCCGTAAGGACACGGGCCCTTGTATGTTCACAGAACCTTCTTTTTGTAGTTTGAAAGGAGCACGGCAGGGAGAAGGTGCCCGCCGGGGAGACAGTTCGTACGGGCCCTAGCATTAGTGCGCTTCGGAGCA
>JAIXQT010000073.1 GCA_027485595.1 Pseudomonadota bacterium
CGAGGAATTGATCGCCCCCGACTCAACTTCCGGGATACCAAACATTAAGAACGTACGCGAAACCTCCGACAACACCAGCGAGAGCAAGAAATCCGCCCCTCAAGTAATGATGCCATGCCGGAACATCCACTCACCCAACCTCCCGCTCCTGCCACTCGCGAATCATTATCGACCGCTTCAGCTCCCTCGAATCCAACCTTCCTCGGCGAGGGTGCCGCTGTTACGTTGTACCGTGGTCAATGGATTGAGGCGCCCCTGAGCGACAACCAACTCGTCGCGACCGGCGGAAGCGTATTCTCAGAGGAGCAGACGTTGCGGGTTCGCCTCGATTTCAGCTCTTTTAAGGAGGACCTTGCGACGTGGAGCGCGGAGCGAGTCGACGCCAAAATCGCGGAGAACAGGGAAAAGATCGCTGATCAACTCACACGAGCTGGGATCGACCTCGATCCGGAGCTCGTCCTGAGAGCCCTCATTGTTCAAAAAAAGACCGATGCTCTTCTTCAGGTCGCGCCAAACCACGATCCGGGCATCGAGAGACGGTCCATCTATTCCAAAGATGGGCCCCCTCCCGCTCTCTCTGAATTCAAAGGGATCTCGGCGTGCGCTGAACGCGCTCTCCTCGCGAAACACCTACTCGATCAGATCGGAGTGCCAGTGACCTACATGGGAGGAGTGGCCGCTCACCTCAACGAGCACGGAGCGATCGAAGGCGAGACCGACCACAGCTTCCTCGTGATGCAACACAACGACCGTTCCATGATCTTCGATGTGGCGCGAATGTGCGCCAGCGGATGGCCACGACTTGTCGACATGGATCACGACATGCCCCTCGATCGATTCCTCACCACAAAGAATCTTCTCGTCTCAGGAACGTGCCCCTTCTCAAGCGCGAAGGGAAAGATGCTCTTCGGAGTTGGAAATCCGTATCTCCTCGATGAAGTTCGGGTGTTAGGAATGGGAGAACCAAGTGGTGAGGGTGTCTCAGTTCCAGATATTTCGGAGTAGCGAAGCGAGGCGCCGCTCAGGGGGCGAGAGGGGCGGCAGCCCCTGGGCGCAAGCGCCGAGCGGGGAAACGAGGGTGGTTAGGGAGACTCCCTAACCCGTCATTCGAATCTTGGCGCAGCCAAGTTCGAATAGGAAACGAATGGGGTGGCTAATGGGGCTTGAACCCACGACCCTCGGAACCACAATCCGATGCTCTACCAACTGAGCTATAGCCACCACTCGGGAACCAATGTCATCCCTTTCGGGATGACAGGCCCCAGAGATTAAATAAGGCGCCGGTCCAAGTCAATATCACCCCTTACATCGGCGACTTATAACCCCTTTTAGGCGCAGTTACCCCGAAATGGCCATGAGCTGCCTCAGTCCAGCATGACGGATACCCGATTACCTGGAAGTCGGACCACCCTGCCCTCCATCTCAAGCCGAAGCATCTGAGCGGAGGAATAGCCGGTCATCCGCACGTACTCGTCAACCGTCACCGTTCGCCACGTCCCCTCAGAGTCGCTCTCAGAGAGCGCTGATACTACGCCGTACTCCTGTAACACCTCGCGAGCGCCCGCAATCGGAATAGCCCCCTCCTCTATGAGGTGCGCGCCGCCAGAACACCGCGCGTCACCGCCCTCCCCCTCGAGCACGAATACATCACGCCCGTACTCGGCGGCGAACCGAGCGGTCACGAGCGAGCCGCTGCGCTCACCGGCCTGAATAACGACAACCCCGCGCGAGAGTCCCGCGACGATACGGTTGCGCTCCAGGAAGTGATGCTTCAAGGGTTCGGTTCCCGGAGGATACTCAGAAACGAGAGCGCCACCCCGCTCGACGATAGTATCGGAGAGGTTTGTGTGTGATGGGGGATACGTTCTCTCAAGACCGTGCGCGACCACCGCGATAGTCGGGCACGGTACCTGCGCGGAGAGTGCACCTCGATGTGCGGCGCCATCGATACCGAGCGCCAGACCACTGACGACGCACACCTCCGCTCGCGCGAGGTGTCCGCCCAGGATCGAGGCGCGTTGACACATCTCGACCGAAGCGGCGCGTGTCCCGACAACGGAAACCATGGTGGGGGGAAAGGTAAAGGAGCGCTCGCGCGCCCGTACGAAGAGCGCAGCAGGGGGTAAGGACGTCGCGCGAAGAGCGGCGGGATATCGCTCTGAAGCGAACGGAATAACCTCGAAGCCACGCGAGTATCCCTCATCAACGGCGTCGCGGCCTGCCCTTCGCTCTGGACCGGAGAGGTGCTCTGACAGCGATTCGAGGGAGGCACCGCTCGCAAGGCTCGTCAGGAATTCAACTTTGCGCGCTCGTGGAGCGCATGTGATGGCAACAGCGATCGCGCTTAGGCGAGCTGCACTGGTGGAGCAATGGGTAATAGACACAAAATCCTCTCACAGGTAGGCGAGAGGTATGTTCGATGAAAAGAGGGAAAGGTTGCGAACAAACTACCGGTGAACCGACTCTGCGTCCTTTCGGTCACCCTCTTCCAGGGCAGCAAGCTGCTCCTGAACCACTTTGCGAAACACGAGAGGATCGGGAATAAACCGAAGAACCTCATCGGTTCCCCCCGTGCCCGTTACCTCGATATCACCGTAGTTCAACACACGCCCCAGGATGCTCTGCGAGAGACGGATGGCCTCAACCTTTCCCAGCACGATATCGAGCGAGGTTCGGCGAATAAAACCGGTCTTCCCGAGTACCCGTTTGGAAGTGACTCCGAACTCCGAGGAGAGAAAGAGGATCAGCCTATCTGTCAGTCGCCAGAGGGAGACGAAGAGAAACACAGCGACCACAAGCTGTGCGTAGGGGACCGATTCCAGGATCGCAAACGACCCTGCCAAAAGGGAGGTGGCGGCGGCGGGAAACAGGAGAATGATCGGATGAAGCCTGGTGATGTGCACCATCTCTTCATCAACCATCAGGTTACTCTCGATATAACTCATCTTACGTCCTACGAACCTACCGCAGAATTGTACCCGGTAAACTTTGAGCTACTCAACCGGTTGTTGGCACCCAAGCTCATCCATACCTTGCATGTCCAAAGGTATCGCACATTTACGGTGTAAGGGTAGAGGTTTTCAGTCGAATCACCCAGTTCTCTCCCCAGTTACAAAGCCCCTGCCGGGGAAGGGACTCACGTGCCCGTGGGTGCCAAAATGTCCATCTCGGGGTACGGTCAAAAGACCTCTTCGTGGTGTCTCCAGGCGCGATTCTTTACCTGCCGAAGCAGGGAGTTATACCGGGAGCTTCGGAGCGCCCAAGTTGCCCTTCACGTTGAGAGCGTGTGGATAGAGATGTAGGGGGCTCCGAGTTCCCCCTGTATCGCTGGCGTACCACCTCGATGCCGTCAGTGTGGACCTTCACTTTTTTTAGCGATCATCCTTAACCTTTCACTCACACAAGCCGACTGCTCTACAGAAGCAACATGAGAGAACTGTTGAGCGTGGTATGGACCTGAGCAGTAAGGAATTTACACTCAATTTTCGAGGATTCGAGCACGAAGACCCGGAAGCGGTCAGACGGTTCACCGCGTTCTGCGAAGCCAACTTCGATCTCTCGCCCGACACATTCTGCGATGGCGAAGCTCGCGCCCACACCGTGGTGCTCACGCACGGTGAATCACCCGAGGCCCTCGAGGCGCTCGCCAAGGTGCTCCGCGAGATCGGCGCGCGGGTCGATGTCTCCGAAGGGGCACGATTCGAGCAGCGCGGCACGACCGCCCCCCCCTCACCTCAGGAGCTCCACCGACTCTTTGGACACCATAGAGAAAACGGAACAAAGAGTGACGTCGGGCCATCATGCCCCTATCCCCCCCTCGGTCGGACGCTCTACCTTTTGACACAGACTGATGGCGTATTCGATCGGAGACGGTTGCGCGCCACCGCCCCGCAATCAGTGGAGACTAACGAGCCACAACCTCCACTCCCGCGGCGGAGCCGCTCACGTGTTGCGGTCTGCGTTGCATCACTCCTGGTGGGCACCGCGGCGCTTATCGGGGCCGGATTGTTTGCGCGAAGCGCGCAGAGATCTTTTGATGAGCGGGCCCCCCGGTCTTCGTTTCAGGCACGAGGGCACGCCGACTTCACCCGAAATGAGCCCCGCACACCGGAGCTTCAATCGACAAGGAGCTTAACCGCAACCGGCAATGTCGGTGGATTCAACATTGACCTCAAGGTAGTGACCAGCGGGCGTTCTCTCTCGATCAGCGCACTGACCATGGTTCCAATTGGTGACACTCGGATGAGTGACGGCTCGACGATCAAGAGCGTCGTCGGGGATCCAGCGTTTCTCACCGAATCATCCCCTGGGCAATGGAATGGGCCGGTTCGACTGGCCGTATTTGCGCAGCGAGCTGGAGAGGAAGCTCATAGCACCATTCTCGCGCAGGTCTCGGTGACGGTAAATAACGGCGACTCGACTGGGCGCGCTCGTATAGAGATCCCTCACGATGAGGAGACAAACCCAGCCGCACAATCCTCAGCAAACGAGTATGAGGCAACTGCTCGACTGGTTACGCTCGAGTTCCCCGATCTTCCGTTATCCTAACGATTCTTCAGGAAGCGAGGCAAAACCCCTCCCTGCTGCGAAAACGTATCTGGGGTCGCTCTTCAATGTTCAGCACGTGAACATCGAATATCAACCCAACCTCCACTTTCTCGCTTCGGGTAGGTTTTGCCTCGCTTCCTTAGCGGGCACGTTTCTTGGACTTTGACGCACTCGCGGATTTTTTCGCGACCACTTTCTTCGTGGTGACCTTCTTAGCGACCTTCGTAGGCTTGGCTGCCTTTGTCGGCTTAGCGACCTTCTTAGGAGCTGCCTTAGGAGCTTTCACCGGCGCAACTTTCACCGGCGTTGCTTTCACAGGCGTTGCTTTCACAGGCGTTCCTTTCACGGGAGCAGCCTTTACCGGGGTAGCGACCTTTGTGCCCTTCTCCGTAGCTTTGACGGGAGCCTTTGCCCCCTTCTCGAGCTTGGCTGGTGCGGCGACCGGGCCCTTACCCTTCGCCGAAGCGACCGCCGCAACGGCTGCCTTCGCTACCGGTGCCGTGACCTTCTTGGCCGGAGGTGGTGTTACCTTAGGCTTACCCGGACGACGTTCCGCGATCGGGGCAACGATCTTTCCGCGGCGAATGCCCTGCTCCATCGGTGACAACTTTACCTGTGGCAGGGCGACGTCTGCGGCGCCCTTGATGTTCACCGAACTCGCAGAGACCGGCTCAATAGGCGTTCCCTCGACTACCTTCCCCCCTTGGCGCAGAATCGGTCGAGGCTTTGGCCCCTTCATTCTGTACTGAGAACCGGGAGCTCTTGGAGGCACTGCCGCCGCTTTCTCTACCTTCTCTCCCTTCGCTCCCTTCTCTTGCGTATCACCCTTAGCCTTCTCACCTTCCGGAGCCTTCTCCTCGTTGAGGGTGACTCGGGTGTTATCGAGCCGAGCCATGGTGTCGGGGATATCCTCCGGTGATGAGAGCCATGTGACCCCGTTGACGCTGTAGAGCGTTACGAACTGGCCGTTAATCATGACTCGTTTGCTGAGATATTGTTGGCTCTGGTCGCCTGATAATGAATCTTGGGCACTCATGGGTATCCTGCCGCGCACTTCCAAACATTGGTTATCTAACGCCCTTCCAACCACTTGCGACTGTTTTAGGCGCACGTGGGCACAAAGGGATCGATAGTAAGATGATTCCTCACCCTCTCCGAGATGCGCGTAGGCTCATTGCCACCCCCATTTTTTTCAAGTAAAGCACCCCCATGACGGTTGGCTCCTATCCCCCTCCCTATCCCGGTTACTCACGTCGCGGTGGTGATGCACCTGCGAATCAACAGAAGCTCGCCATCTCGTGGCCCAAAAACGTTACCGAGCTCCACGTGCACCTGGGTGGATCAGTGCCACTGTACCGCCTGTGGGAGATCGCTATCGACCGAGGCATTCGGGGTATAGGCTCCGGGTACGAAGATTTCATCAATCTGCTCAAAATTCAGGACGGCAAAGTCAAAGACCTCGATAGCTATCTTGAGGTCTATGACAAGGTTGAGTTGATTCAATCGGGCCCGGCTTCAGTGCGCGAGAGCATCATTATCGCCGTTCATCGCGCCTACCGAACGGGTGGGATGATAAAGGTTGGGCCAGGTGGTGAAGGGGGCTCTCCGGAGAGTCTCTTCGCGATACGCCGATTCGAGCTCCGGTGGAATCCCCTCAAAAGGACCGGAGCGGTATTTCTCAAGGGAAGCCACGCAGGGCTGTATGACATGGACCGGGTTATCAAATCCGCGGTCAACGCCCTTGAGGAGGTTGAGATCGGATTTCGAGAAGGGATTCAGGTCGGTCACATCTTCTGCTTTGGTCGCGATTTAACTTTTGAAGCGAACATGGCGCTCGCGCGTAAGACCCGACTCTGGCGAGAGAAGACGGATAAGATTATCGGTATCGATCTCGCCGGTAATGAATCAATTAATCCCCTCTCAAATCCTCGCAGACTTGAGGAGATGCGGATCGTGTTCGAGGAGGCCGGGCCAGGGCTCGGTCGCACCGTTCATGTCGGAGAGACCAATCACGTCGACGTGGAAACGTTCGTGAAGACCATCGAAACCCTTAATCCATCGAGAGTAGGTCACCCGATCGCTGCGGTACGCGCCTTATGGGATAAAAAAGATGACCGTGGAATCAAAACCCTCAAAGAGCGAAAGATCGTCTGCGAGCTGTGTGTACAATCAAACCTTCTCACCGGAGCGGTGAAAGACCTGCAGGAATATGGGCACATCTTGAGAACCCTCGATGAGCACGGCATCGAATACACCTTCTCCACAGACGCCCCCTCCCTTCAGGGCACCTCACTCGCGCAAGAGCTCCTGATGCTCCTCGATTCCGAGGCGGCGACCCCGGAGCAGATCCTTCGAGCGCTCAAGGTTGCCGAGAGGGCAAGCTTTCTTCCACCCCCAGCGCCCGTGACGTCCTAAACCGACCAGATCAACCTCCCCCCCCCTTTTTTTTGAAAAAGGGGGCAAAAAAAGAAGTAGGGAAAGGGAGATCTCTCTACCTTGTAAAATGCCCCCAACCAGGCTTATTCTCACGACTCAGATCGCCGGGCTGGTCGAATGAGGGAACTCCTTCCCATACACTCACTACTCCCAGTAACGGCCACGGGACACTCACTTTTTTTATGAGGTAGGTCATGAGTCTTGAGTCATTAACGTCAAATTTGTGGACCCGACAGGGACCATCCGCGGAACAGGTTCTCAGCGACCGCCGTACAAAGATTATCGCCACCCTTGGGCCATCCTCGAGGGGACCTGAAAAGATTAAGAGCCTGATTGAGGCTGGAGCTAACGTGTTCCGTCTTAACTTTTCCCACGGCAGCCATGAGGAGCACCTCGCCGTTCTGAAAGATGTGCGCAAGGTGTCCGCCGAGATGGGCGCGTGGGTAGCGATCCTTCAAGACCTCTCTGGTCCGAAGATTCGAATCTCCAACGTTGAGGGAGACTACTGCCCTATCGTTGATGGAGATCCTATCGAGCTTCGTTTCTCACAGGATAAATCCAACCTCTCTAACGCTAAAGCTATCTTCGTTGAGACGGTCAACCCGATGACGACGTTGAAGCCTGGACACCGTGTACTTCTCGCTGACGGGCTCCTTGAGCTTACCGCTGAGAAGGTAAACACCGACCACGTTGTGTGTCGCATCGCGAAGGGTGGACGTATTCGCTCTCGCGTAGGTATCGCGTTCCCAGACAGCGATGTCGATCTTCCAGCGACCACGAAGAAGGATTTCGCAGACCTTGAGTGGGGAATCACCTACGGCGTTGATTATGTCGCCATATCCTTCGTGCGAAGCGCTGAGGACATTCATCAACTTCGAAAAGTCATCAACGAGAAGGGTTCAGCCGCTGGCATCATCGCGAAGATCGAGCGTCGTGCAGCCCTTGAGAACATTGATGAGATCATCGACGCTGCCGACGGGTTGATGGTGGCTCGTGGAGACCTCGGACTTGAGGTTCCTCTCGAGCAACTTCCGATGCTTCAAAGAAAATTGATCGAGGGCGCTAACTATCGAGGGGTACCTGTCATCGTTGCGACTCAGATGATGCACTCGATGATAACAGCCGTTCGACCGACCCGCGCTGAGGTCTCTGATATCGCCGCTGCTGTTATGAGTGGCGCCGACGCGGTGATGCTTTCAGACGAAACCGCTATCGGTGAGCACCCTCAGGAGTGCGTACGGTATTTGAGTCGTGTAGCGCTCGCTGCCGAACAGACATTTGAGTTCCAGGAGTACAAGCTTCGCTTACGTGACGCCGACACACAGACGGTTCCAGACGCCATCGCGTACGCCGCCTGCGCTGCCGCTATCAAGACACAAGCCGAGGCCATCATCGCGTGCACCGAAACGGGCAACTCCGCTCGTCTTGTCGCGAAGTATCGCCCTCACCAACCGTTATACGGCCTCTCACGTAAAGAGACCGCGCTTCGTCGCATGGCGCTCTACTGGGGAGTTCGTCCGATCTTCTTCGATTCAGGAGAGAATCGCGACTTCGAGATCGAGAGCAGCCTCAAGGTTGTTCAAGCTCGATTGAAGATCAACAATGGCACCCGCGCGGTGGTTACCGGTGGACGCTCGACGAAGACCCCAGGATCGACATCGATCCTTGAGGTTCGTGAGATGAATTACTTGTAAGAGAGGAGCACGAGAGCGATGTCAGTCGAGGGAATGATATCTGAGGCAACCGCCGTTAAAGAGGCTGGTGTATCAGCTCGAACATTGCAGCGGTTTAGTGAGGCTGGATACCTCACGGTGCAGGTAAAGGGGGATGGAGACCGCCTCTACTCCCGCCTTCAGCTCACGGAGATCTTCGGCTCCTTCCAGGAAGCCCCCTCTTCCATCCCGGCCCCATCGAGCGAGGAGACCTCGGATACCTCGTGTAGCGGCGCGGTCACGTGTGAAATAGACACGACCACCTATTCCTCGCCAGCGGAGCCAACCCCAATGGTGGAGCGCGTGGAGCTCTGTACGCCAGAGGTAGCAGCGGCGAACGTCGCGATGGACACGCCCCCCCTTACCGAGGAGGTCCAGAGGTTAAGAAACCTTGTAGCTTTGCAGGAGCGGATCCTCGACATGAAAGAGTCCGAGGTTCAAGATCTGCGCTCTCAGCGGGACTGGCTTAAAGCGCGTGTCGAGAAGCTTGAGGAAAAGGGTGATCGAGATCAGGTTCTCCTGCTCTCCGAGACCCAGGCGATCCGACAGCTGATCGGGCTGCAACACAAGCGCCCCTCCGCTCTTCGCAACCTCCTTGAGTGGCTCGGGTTGGGCAATTCAGAGACCGTGCCTGCGCTTCCATCGAATCAAGATATCGCTACCACCAGCGCCTCAGCCCATACGATCGTGGTCAATAAGGCAGCGAACGGATAACGCAGGGACGGTCGGGTATCGCACGGCGGTCGCCTCTGCAGAGACGGAGGTTGCCCCCGTTGGCTGCGTATTTCGCGCCACACCCGACACATGCGCAAAGAGGTAGCGCGCGCGTCCACATGAGAGTAGATAATCCGCGAGCCCCGTTTTTAAGGAGCCTCTATGAGAACCATCGTAGCACTTTTTTTCGCTCCCCTCCTCCTGTGCCTCTCTCCGGTCACGAAAGTCGACGCGCAAAGCTCGGACTTTCAAAGCTGGACCCAGGTCATCACGCAGGTCAATCTCAACACGGAATGGTTCGTGTACATGGAGGCGCAGCCACGGGTCGGTGACGACATCTCTCGATTAGAACGACTCCTGATTCGTCCCGCGTTGGGATATAGGATAAATCCGAATGTGGCGCTCTTCCTTGGATATGCGTGGACCCCAACGTTTATGAACAACCACTACCAGGAGGACTTCCGTAACGAGAATCGCATATGGCAACAGGTTCTCGTCAAGGACTCTCGATGGGGGATCGAGTGGCAGCACCGTCTTCGTCAGGAGCAGCGCTTTATCGAGGATGCCGGTGGCCCTTCGAATCGAACGAGATACTTGCTCCGTGGAAGCTACGCACTCTCGAACTCAGGCACGTACGGAATCACTGGCTATAATGAGATCTTTGTTAATCTGAATTCTCAGTATAAGGGCCCAACCGGTGGGTTCGACCGGGATCGATTCTTTTTCGGCCCCTACATCACACAAGGTCCTGGTCGATACGAGATCGGATACCTCGGAGAGTATGCGCAGAGATTTGATGAGGATGGCGGACGGTACATCAACGCGATTATGGTGATTGCGTTCCTCAATTTTTAGGAGTTCAGCCCGTCAAGCAAGACGGCGGTCAGGAATGACCGCCCTTCTCCTTATTTGGCCGCAGGCGCAGACGCGTCAAGCTTAGGCTCAACCTTCTTTGCCGCTTGTGGCGCAGACGCGGCGGCGATCTTTTCAGCCTCCTCACCCACATGCACGTGCACGCGACGATTCGCGGCGTACGCCCATTCCTCTTTCTCAGTGAAGAGCGGGCGAGTTTCTCCGAAGCTCATTGTTGAAAGGGTATCTACGGGAATGCCTTGAGCGACCAACTCCTTCTTCACCGCTTCTGCTCTATCAAGGCCGAGCTTCTGGTTGTACCCCTCGCCTCCTCGGGAATCGGTGTGCCCCTCAAGGACAACCTTCAGGAACCCCTCTCGGCGCAGTATCTCGGCGGCGACCTTAACTTTCTCCTTCCCAGCGGAATTGAGCGCGCGTTTATTGAAGTCGAAGTTAGTATCCGGAAAATAGAGCGCTTGCGATTGCGGAGCCTCGGCACCACCATCAACAACCTTGCCGACGTTACTGTCGTAGTCGAACGGCGATATCCGTCGACAATCCGGAGTGCTTTGATCACGAGAGAAGCACGATGGTTGGCGGAAATCGTATGGCTCGCGGTATCCCATGACCGCTCTCGTCTCTGGTGTCGATGACGCGAAGTAGCTCAACGGGCGAAAGATAACCTCTCGAAGAACCCAACCGACAGGATGGAGCGCGTACGCGATGACGCGAAGTGGATGAGACTCAGACTCACGATAACGGGGTGAAGGATGATAATCCGATTCGGTGTGGTCTGTGGGAAGCATATCTTGCGCGCGAGCAATGCTAGCGTGAGCAGCGATGGTTGCGGCCGCGACGAGAAGAAGACGACGAGGTGTGATCATAAAAAACCTTACGAGAGCGCGTTGTGAAATCACTACTCCAGTTATGTGGAACGTCCGTGTCAGGCACTACTCTACTATCGAAGGGGATATGATCATCCTTGAGCGCCCTTCGATCGGTTACTACTCAACTTGTCTATGATGCAGGGGAGTACCCTGTGGTTACCTAAGAACTCGAAACATATTACCGTTATACAGAGCAGAACAGCAGCGCGTGTAAGTATCTGGCTCGTCGATTGGTTGTAGTGGGGTCCTACCCCTCTCGCACCAACGAGATCCATTCGGTCCTGCCGGTAACCTGGTTGATGTCGGCTACCACTCCGTGCACGATCCCCTCGCCCTCCGCGATCTGATACGGCGCCGGAGTAGGCGAAAGAAACCTCTTTAAGGCAACCTGAGCGTCCATCCCGATGACGCCCGTATTGGCTCCTGTCATTCCAAGGTCGGTCAGGTACCCCGTGCCACCCGGTAAGATCTGGGCGTCGGCGGTTTGCACATGCGTGTGTGTTCCAACCACCAACGACATCCGACCGTCGGTGAAGCGTCCCATCGCCCATTTTTCAGAGGTCGCCTCGGCGTGTATGTCGCAGATAGTTATTGCAGGGCCCTTAGCCAACACCTCTGCGAGAAAGCCATCGACACAGCGAAAGGGACACTCTGTGGCGGAGCCCATAAAAACGCGGCCCATCACATTAATAATGTGCACCATCACACCACGAGGCGATTGCCAGGTACACCATCCCTTCCCGGGGGTTGTATCCTTGGGAAGGTTGCACGGCCGAATACACCACGTTCCGTTCTTGTCGAGAAATTCACTTACTCCCTTTCGCTGAAAAGCGTGATCGCCAAGGGTCACCACATCAACACCCGCCGAGCGGATCTCCAAAGCGGTGCCGGCGTCGATGCCCGCTCCACCAGCGGCGTTCTCTCCGTTAACGACAACGAGATCCGCTGAGGCACGCTCCCTCAGTGGGCGTACCACGCGGTTCAATGCCTGGCGGCCTGGGCGGCCAACGACATCCCCGAGAACGATAACGCGAAGAGAGGTCTCGCTTTTATGTGGAAAATTCATACACAATCCTTACTACGCGCTGATGCGCACGACTCCATCCTCATGACAGATCCAATCAACATGTACGTCATGCGGATCCGTTGGTACACGAGGAACAACCTGCATCGACCAACACACTCCGATTGTCAGCATATCGATGTTCTTTGTTCGTTCAAGGAACCGGTCATAGAAACCGCCCCCCCTTCCGAGACGAGCGCCGCGGGGGTCAAACGCCACGCCTGGCACGAGCACCGCGAGACGTCCAATCCGCGACCCATCGAGAACCTCTCCATATCCACAGCGCGGCTGGAGAACTCCGTGTGCCCCCTTGTCAAGATTAAGAGCCCACTCGGAGTCGATCTCTACAAACTCCATCGCTCCGATGCCAACGACCCGAGGGAGATAGACTCGCTTTGTCTTGAGCATCTCCGCTATGACACCCGCGAGATCAACCTCCCCGGCGAAGCTTGGAACCCACGCGAGCACATCCGTAATCGGAGATTCGACCTCTCGCTGAATAATGTCGATAACCTGCCGACACACCTCCATATGAGCGACGGACTGCCACCTCTTATCGAGGTTTGAGAGGACCCTCTTCATGTCCTGTCGCATCTCTTTTTTTCGCTGTTGGCCCATGGGTTACCCAGAATTTGAAGTATCACGAAGCGGAGTGGTATAATCGTTTTATAGGTTGCGGCATCCTACTCATAATCGACTGATTCGGGCCACCCGGTCATTCGAAAAAAGGGGTAGTCAGAGTTGACGGCTGTGCGTTTCAGATGGTTACGGAACCGGAGAGGCGGTTACACGAAAGTTCTGGCAAGGATTTAGGTTGTAGCGGAATAGGTACCTATTCCGGTTTTTTTCGGTGAGTCATGGCATCTAGTCTCCTCTCCCGAGCGTCCCTCGCCTCCGTGGCGTGCCTTGTGATGGGATCGTGCGTACTCTCCTCTGCGAACGGGGAAACTACTCGCGCTCAGAGAATCTCCGAATCGATTGCCAGCAGGCTCACAACCACCATCCCACTCAAACAGTGCGAATATCCGAGATTGTGGTCACACGGCGGGGCAGAAACGCGCGACGTCGCGATAGCTGATGGAACTCGCCATCGATCTTCCCTTCTCCACCACACGCACTCCATAGAAACCGTCTCGACACTACGAGAAGCACCTATCCCAGGAACACTAGCGGAGGGCCGTTCGATCTCCAACCTCCTCCCAAGCGAGGAAACCGCAGCTCTCTTTCGGCGAATCGCCAGCGCCTTCATCGAACAAGGCTACCGAGTCCCTGAGACCCTCGCGCTTGTCGATTCGAGGACACCGAACGCCTTCGTGCGAAAAGGCCGTGAAGTGGTCCTCACGACCGCGATGGCAAGCCAGGTCACTGAGCCCTCAGAGGTAGCCTTTATTCTGGCACACGAGGTAGCCCACGTGGCGCTTGGGCACCAGGTCCAGGGTGGGGTCTCAGACGAGATCGCCGCGGACGCTTTCGCCCTTACGATAGTCACCTCCCTGGGCTTCAATCCGTGCTCCGGATCCAACGTTTTGGAGCGTTTAGGCTCTCCGTCTCACCTTACCCTAGTGAGCGTAACCCCTCGACTCCACGCCCTCCACGACCAGACCTCAAGCTTCTGTGGCTAACTTTTTCACTGAAACCCTGAGAAAAGCTTAAGGGTCTTCCAATACGTGACGACTACTTCGTAAGGATAGAAAAGGTCCGGGGAACGCTACCGTCCGTCGCAAGGCACCCACCACACCGGTGGGCTAAGAGCCGAGCATGGTGCGCTCCGGACCGACGGGCGGCCCACGCACAAGGATTGGTGTCGCGCTCATGGGATTATGAAAGAGAAAACGCTCAAAATGAGCCCAGTCGAAAGGGCCGCCTGCACCGTTCTCGTGGTTGAGAGCGATTCAGGTGAAGCGAACCATATGCGCGAGGCCCTCAAGAGCCTCGGCTTTACGAGCATCTCTGACGCACCTAGTCACCATATCGCTCTCGAGAAACTCACCTCACGGCAGTTCACCCACGTCATATTCGACGCGAAAAAGAGCTCGTCATACCCTATGAAGGAATGGCTTACGAAGGTGTTTGAGATCGATAGCTCGATTATCGCACTTCCCGCGTCAGCCAATCCGAACGTCGACGATGTCTTCGATCTCCTGGTAGTCGGGGCTCGAGGGTATCTCGTGAAACCTTTCACCTTCGAGGGGGTCGATGCGGCAGTGGTAATGGCAACGAAGGGAGAGCCGATCTCTGACCGCGTCCTCGGCGCAAAGGACAGAAACGAAGCGCTTGTGGCGATGATGATGACGAGCGTCGACCGGCTTGCGACCACATTTCGTCAAGCGAAGCAATTCGAGACAGCAAAACGAGCCCTGCCCTACGCCGTGGCGGCCCTGGCGCGGGCGGCTGACCTCGCCCACACCTTCGCAAAGGGGGGCGAGGAGGGTCTTATTACCTCTCTTGAGAATTTTTGCATCAAGCAAAGTCACGGCCCCGCTACTCGGCTCGGTCGTTTGCGCAAACGTCTCTCTACAACTCGGTCCGCCGATGAAACAAATCTCGACTAGCAATCTAGGGCGTACCGCTCTCGTGGCCGGCTTCTGCCTCACCCTAACCTGGCTAGCGTCTACGGTGAGCGAGGCCGAGACCCTTGAGGGCGTCATTGACTCCAAGGCGATGCAGGAGTTCACCCTAAGCGGCACCAAGATAAACCGAAAAGGCAAGGACCCCAACCGCGACTCGTGGCTTCGCGGCATCGATCCGGGGAGCACCTTCGCCTCGATCTGGAGCTCAAGCGACTCACCCCAACTTCTGCTCAATTGGGCCGGAGCCAAGCTTCCCTACGTGCACTTCAAACGGCCACACGGCTCCCGCTCGCGTGACTTTGTATCAGCTGAGGTAGAGCTCTCAACCTCTCAGCGGGAGAATGCCCGTCTTTCGATTTTCATTCCACACCCGAGTATCGCTCCTCTAGTTGAGGGTAACGTCCTTGAGGAGTTCCGCCGGCTTCGTCCACCGCTCCTCTCCGTCCTGTCGGAGAAACCCATTCCTCTGGAGGGAGTAGAGGGCAAGCTCTACGAACACAGCAAGGGTGGAGGATCTCTCGTGATACCGATCGCCCGGAACGGGCTTATCAACCTCACGATTCGTGATTTCAAGCAATCACAATTTCTGATCGACATCGCGAAGGGTCTCGATCTCGAACGTCTCAATCGGAAGTTGGATTCCTGACAAACTTTTTTGCGGATTCGACCCGAAGAGCTTCGGCCGTATCGCACTTGGAATCCGATTCAGCACGACGCGTGATGCCCTGTTTATCGACGAATCGGTGCAATTATTTCGCGGCCTAGCACAACCCAACTACTTCTCTCAGAGACCGCGCGGCACAAGCAATGCGCGGTGTCCGAGAGAAAAAGTTAGGAGGAAGACAACGCGGTGATTGTGCAGGTCGGCACATCTATACGGATTGGGGTAGATACACAGGTCTTAGGATGAGTGCCCTTTTCGCCGCCAAGTCCTGATATTGCTGATCAATCTTATAAGTTGAGCGGAAAACGAGGGGAATGATATTATTTTGAAGATAGGTCGGCCGTCCTAGATGGGTGGGTCGGGACAATACTATTGTTATACGCCTTGAAAACGTATGGAAGAAGACTGGGAGAAAGAGCGCATACACGAGGCTGCTCAGAACGGAGATCTGGAACTAGTTAGATCACTAATTTCTGAAGGAGCTGACGTTAACTATCTAGATGAGCTAGGTAAGGCCCCGCTTCACTACGCTGCTGAATCCGAGCATTTGGAGATAGTCAGAGCGCTCCTTCAGAACGGCGCCGAAGTGGATGCTCATGACTCCTCGCAGGCTGGAAATACCGCACTTCGAGAAGTGGCTAGCAACTGCTCCTATCAGATGGCCGAGTTGCTCATCAAGCATGGCGCAGACCCAACTATTCCTGGTTGGATGCAGATTACCGCTCTTCATAAGGCTCAAGAACGTAAGAAGCCTGAGGGTATAAAGGTATACGAATTGCTCGCGAAAGCAGCGCGAAAAGGCGTATAACTACCGCGATGACCCGGCGCTCGGCCGTTGGCCTCGCACAATTCACTAGAACACAATTCACTAGAACACCCTACCTTGAATTAATCTTGCGCTCGATGAGTGCAATATCTAAGTGTCAGGGTTGTCTTCTCCAGTGCGGGGGCGATTTCGGGGACTGGTTAAAGTCCTTTCGGTGCAGAAGTCATCGTATCGCACGCAGCACAATTCACTAGAACACCCTACCTTGAATTAATCTTGCGCTCGATGAGTGCAATATCAAA
>JAIXQT010000247.1 GCA_027485595.1 Pseudomonadota bacterium
AAACGAACACGTTCTGGAATGAGAAGCTTTTGCACCGTTAAAGCCCTCTTTGCGCGTGCCTCTCGAATTTTATTGTAGTTCACCCGCTCATGAGCCGCGTGCATGTCAACGACCACAAGCCGATTGTCGATCTCGCACACAAGGTAGCAACCTAGAAGCTGCCCGATATATCGAAGATCCTGATATCGAAAATCTCTATTTGCCACGTCCTTCGTCGCGCTCTCGTACCCCACTGGTGGAGTTGACGCCACGAAGAACGATGGCTGAAACGTTTGTGGAGCGAATTGCTCAGCAACGTTCGAGCCGATAACGACCTGCTGGATCTCCTCAACAACTGGGACCTTCGCAACTGGTGCTGGGATCGGCCACTCAAAGCGAGAAACCGGGGTCGGCTGCGGCTGCGGCTGCGGGACAACATGGGACACCCCCACACTCGGGGGAGCAAACGCGGTCCGCGGAAATTCCGGTGCGATGGGCGCAGTATCCCCAGGTTGCGACAGTACCACTGGCGCGGGCGATGCCATGAGAGGTCGCTTAATTGACCTAACACCCGCGAGAACCGCTCCTCGAACGACCGCGAATACTTGGTCCGGATGCCGAAACCGCACCTCGCTCTTCTGAGGGTGAACGTTCACATCGACGTACTCAGGGGGCATGGTGAGCGAGAGGTATCCGATCGGAAACTCTCGATCCTTGAGCATCGAATCGTAGCCCTCTCGCGCGGCGCGCAGAATAATCTTATCCGATACGAGACGACCGTTAATGAGGATAACGAATCCCGACGCGTCAGAGAGCGCCTGACCGGGATGCCCGATCATTCCCTGCACCTTAACCCCTCCCTCCCGAAGGGAGATCGGAGTAAGGTCGCCCGGAAACACGTGAGCTCCTCGAGCTTGAATCGAATCAACGATCGGAAGGTTGAGAATCTCATCGCCATCCGATACCAGTCGGTATCGCACGTGCGGCCGGGAGAGCGCCGAGTACGCGACCCACGAGCGAATTCGGGAAACCTCGGAGCGGGGAGATTTCAAAAACTTTCGGCGAGCCGGCGTGTTGAAGAAGAGGTGCTCAACCTCCATCTCCGTGCCCTCGTTCCACGCCACACCCTGCACATCAACGAGCTTCCCGCCCCGGAAGGTTACTGCCGTACCGATCCCAGCCTCTTTAGAACGGGTCGTCAGTTTAATCTTTGATACCGCAGCGATCGACGCGAGCGCCTCGCCTCGGAAGCCCATCGTCGTGAGGGTGTTAAGATCGTCTATCGAAGTTACCTTGGAGGTCGCGTGCCGCTCAAAAGCGAGGAGCGCCTCGTCACGGCTCATCCCGCATCCGTTATCACGCACGCGGATACGGTTATGTCCGCCAGACTCGAGCGCGATAAAGATGTCAGTAGCACCGGCGTCAACGGCGTTATCGACAAGCTCCCGCACCACCGACGCGGGACGCTCTACAACCTCACCAGCGGCGATCTGGTTGATAACGACATCAGAGAGAACCTTAATCTTCATTCCCACCTCGGAACGACTTTTACTTCACGTTCGCGCCCGTACATACCACCCTTGCGCAAGACCAGCGTAACACTTTGCGATCGGTTAGAGCGACGGATAGCGTCTTCAACCTCATCGCGGGTTCGAACCTTGTTGCCATCGACCTTAAAGATAAGATCAGCGCCCTCGATATCCTCACGATACCCTCGCACGAACGCGTTAGAAGGAAGGGGTCGCTCGATCGGGGAGATCCCGGCCTGGGCCGCCGCGCCTTCCGATGCTACCCGAAGCACCATCGGGCCTTGATCGGTATCCACAAGCTGCCATCCCATGCGAGGACGACTCACCTTACCGTTCGAGAGCAGCTCTGGGAGCACGCGCCGAATGTTATTGATAGGAACCGCGAAGCCGATTCCAGCCGAAGATCCGGACTGACTCAAGATGGCCGTGTTGATGCCGATCAGGCGCCCGTCACTATCGAGTAGCGGACCTCCAGAATTACCCGGATTAATAGCGGCGTCTGTCTGAATGAGATCGCGCAAGGCCGTTCCGTTGCCGGTCTTCATCGTTCGATCCAGCGATGACACGATACCTGACGTTAAACTTCGGTAGAGTCCGAACGGATTACCTATCGCAAACACCCGTTGACCAATCTCCAGCTTAGAGGAGTCCCCGAAAGGAACCGCCACGAGCTCCCGAACCTTGTCGGATACTTTGAGAACCGCGATGTCGTTCTCCTGATCATACCCAACGAGGGTCGCCTTACTACTCTCTCCGGAGGCAAGCATGATCTCAACGGATCCGCCCGACTGAAGAGCGCCCTCCACCACGTGAAGATTCGTCACGACGAGCTTCCGCTCCGCGTCTATGATCGTGCCACTCCCCGTACCCTCTTGCGGCTTGATGTCGTCAAAAAAAGTGAAGGGATCGATAACGTAGGAACGCGTGGTGATGAAAACCACCGCGCGATTAATACGTTTGTAAAAATCGATCGTTTTTTGCTCTTCGGTGGTGCGGGATGAAATGGGCGGCACCTGCGCGCTCGCGACGCTCGCCATCACCACCCAAACAAGGCAGGCAAAAACCCATGAAAGAGGTCTCACGCGTCCTCCCGATCTGAATCCAGCTCCCCCGGCCCTGAGAGGTGCCGCACACGCTCTACCTTGATCACCCCAGGAACCATCTCGATGGCGCGCTTAATTTTTTGTAGTTGCTTCGCGTCCGCAATCGTCAATTCGAAGCTGATAACAGCCTTCCCCCGCTCCGTCTTTATCTGCGCGCTCGCTATGTTTACTCCGATCGTTGTAATCGCCTGAGTCACGGACGCGAGCAATCCGAGCTGATCCTGAGAATGGACCGTTATCCGAACCCGCCGCGGAGCCCGAACTCCCGTATCCCACTCCACGTCTATCTGTCGCATCACATCACTGCTCAACACGAATGGACACTCGGCGTTGTGCACCGTTACTCCACGACCACGCGTGATGAAGCCTACTATTCGATCGCCCGGCAGCGGCTCGCAGCACTTCGCGAACCGCACAAGGATATCATCCAAACCGGAGACCCGAACGCCAACACGATCTCGACTGACCGCGGCGGCCCGCTGGAAGATGCGCTGAAGTGGGGAGGGCTGAGACTCGAGTTTTGCTACGACGGAATTATCCTCCGGAAGCAGCTTTGCGATCACCTTGGCGGAACTTATCTTTCCGTATCCGATACCAGCGAAGAGATCTCCAACGGCTTTGAGCCCCATCTCCTCCGCAACCTTTTGCAGACTGCCATCCTTTTCAAGCTTCTTAAGACTTAGCTTAACCTTTCGTAGGTCCTTCGTAAGAAGGTCCATGCCCAAGACCAGCGACCGAGCGTGCTCCTCCGCCTTCAGAAAGGCGCGGATGCGTTGCTTCGCTTTCGAGGTCTTAACGAACCGGAGCCAATCCTTGCTTGGCACGTGCGTCTTCGAGGTAACAACTTCAACCGTGTCACCATTCGAGAGCGTATGGTCGAGCGGCACCATCTGCCCATTTACACGAGACCCCACCGTTCGATGCCCCACATCGGTGTGCACCGCATACGCGAAGTCGACAGGCGTTGCTCCATACGCAAGACGTATGAGGTCTCCACGCGGCGTAAAGATGAATACCTCCTCAGGATAGAGCTCGCCCTTTACAGACTGCAGGAATTCATCGGGGTTCTTAAGGTACTGCTGGGTCTCAACGAGCTCCTTCACCCACTGAAGATCGAAGGCCGGCGCTCCATCCCCCTCCTTGTAGCGCCAATGCGCGGCGATACCTTCCTCAGCGATGCGGTGCATCTCCGGGGTCCGAATCTGGATCTCGATACGCTGCCCCTCCGGACCGATCAATGACGTGTGCAGTGACTGGTACATGTTCGGCTTCGGCATCGCGATAAAATCTTTAAAACGCCCGGGAATAGGCCTCCACGCCGAGTGCACGACACCAAGGGATTCGTAGCATGCTCGAACGGTAGGCACTATCACGCGAAACCCGAGAATGTCGTACACATCCTCAAATGAAAGTTTGTCCTTATCCATCTTTTGCCAGATGGAGTAGTAGTGTTTCCCCCTCCCTTTGACCGACGCGGAAATCCCTGATTCAGCAAGCGTCTTTTGGATCTCGATGGTTGCTTTCTCGACGTACGCCTCACGCTCTGGCGCGGATTTTTTGATATGCGCCTCTATCTGCGCGTACAGCTCAGGACGAAGGTAAAGAAGACAGAGGTCCTCGAGCTCTGATTTGAGCCAGTGAATACCGAGACGATTGGCGAGCGGCGCGTATATCTCTCGAGTCTCAGTCGCGATACGCTGCTGTTTCTCCTCAGAGAAGTATTTCAGCGTTCGCATGTTGTGCAACCGGTCGCACAACTTAACCAACACGACGCGAATATCTTTCGCCATCGCGAGGAGCATCTTACGAAAATTCTCTGCTTGCTTCTCCTCACGAGACTCAAACTCAATTCGTGTAAGTTTTGTTACACCCTCAACGATATCAGCGACCCCGGGGCCAAACTCTCGCTGGATATCCTCGCGCGTGACATCGCTATCCTCGATCGTGTCATGGAGTAACGAAGCGATGACCGAGGGCTCATCGAGCTTGAGTTTGCACACGAGGAGCGCCGTCTCCTCAATGTGGTCAAAGTATGGAGCCCCGGAGGCTCGAATCTGCCCTTTATGGCACTCAAACGCGTAGTCGTACGCCTTCTTAAGCGTATCGAGGTCTGGACTGGGGTGGTATTTCTTAAGTGCGTCCGCTAGCTGCTCAAAGGACATACTGGGACACCGCCTACGCTCTTCCGATTACACCCTTAAAAGTGGTTACTTAAACGGCCTACTCCTCGTCGTCGTCATCCGCGGAGATAGGGCCCGTTTTTGAGAGCGTATCACGAAGGAAATCAGTGGAACGGGTATCGCCTCCGTTACCAAAAAGCCCCGCACCGATCTCCGGACGACGCTCACGCTCCGCAGCTGCAGCGATGCGCGCCTCCTCAGCCTCACGTGCCTTTTCGGCTTCGTATTGAACGGTCTCCTCAGAGGTCATGAAACGAACCTTTCCGTCCGCGATCTCTCGAAGTGATGTAACGACGGACTTATTTCGACGGTCGGATATCTGTGGAGTAGAACCCTGCAAGAGCTGCTTGGTGCGCTTCGATGCGAGCTGCACGAGCGAGAAACGGTTATTCTCTTGGACAAGACAATCTTCTACGGTAATGCGGGCCATATCTTACAAACTCCCTCTGAGACACGTTCAGATGAAGCGCGCCCTGAAAAAGAACCGCCGCGTCATCCGCCAAACTCTCCCTTACCCGACCAGTTCGGCGTGAAGAGATAGAAATATCTTTAGCTATCACGACAGGTTACCAAAGGGAATCGGCCCTGTAAATGGATTGCACGGTGGTGAGGTCATAGACCCATTCCAGAGGATCACCTCAAGGTCACCCTAACCAATTGGTATAACACATCTTTTGGGTATTTAGGCGCCGCACACGGACCATCCCCCTTAATTCGGGTGCCTTCCCCATGAAATGCGGTGGATTACTCGGATGACTCACGTACAATGAGCCGGAAGGCGTTACGAGATGGTATCAAAAACTCCCCTGCATAATTGTCAAAGAGACCAGGCAGACACCGCCGTTCTCAAGCTGCCGCCCCTCTCTGCTGAGCGTAAGGGAACGCTTGAATTCATGCAGGCCCGAATAGACGCCTTCGCTGAGCACCTCTCAAGCGCACACGCGATCTTCAGTGAAACACAGAAGCGCCAACCTGGCTCTCCGGAGGCTAAGGCTGCTATTTATACCGCCAAACAACATGTTGAGAGTGCCCTTCACGAGCTTGATTCAACACTCCTTCTCATCAATCTTAATCCAGACCAGGTAACGCACATCGCAACGCACCTGTATCGCGCCTTGCAACGGCTTTCTCGGATTAAGGCGGTCTCAGAAAGAGTTCTGCGCACCGAGTGGACTTCTCACCATAGCAGGGCTCTCGATGCCCTCGCCCTTGCCTGCCCTCGAGCCTCACTGGAGCTTGAAGTAACGCTCGTCGAACCGCTCAAGCAAACGCTCAGGGCGCAGTCGGAGGTGGGGCGCCAACAACCTCCAACCCTCACCTCATAGCGACAGAAGCGACGCGAAGTTCTTGATCTACAGCACGTGGGGCCAAGTAGTCTTGCAACGCGCGCACGGAGAGGTAGCTCCTATCCTTCACCATCTCAAGAGCCTCTGACACCGCGCGTCCCGCGGCTATCGTTGTATAGGTTGGGATGCGAAGCTCATTCGCGACTATGCGGATCGATTTTGAATCCATCACAGGCTGCCATCCCTCTGGCGTATTGATAACCATCACGATCTCACCCCGTCCGAGCATATCAACTATGTGGGGAGAACCCTCGCGAACTTTATTAACCACCTCGACCTCGATACCGTGCTCTTTGAGGTATTGAGCGGAGCCCTTAGTCGCAACAACAGAGAAACCGAGCCCGGAGAGTCGCTTCACCATCATCGGAAGAAGATCCTTGTCCCGATCGCGAATGCTTAAAAACACCTTTCCGGTGGAAGGAAGGGTAATATTGGAAGCGAACTGACTCTTCGCGAACGCACCACCGAAGTTCGCGTGAATACCCATCACCTCCCCAGTCGACTTCATCTCTGGTCCAAGGATGGTATCAACCCCAGGGAACTTACTGAATGGAAACACCGAGGCCTTCACCGAAACGTAACCAACTGGCTCAACCTCCTTAACCCCGATCTCCTTCAGGGTCTTTCCAGCCATAACGCGAGAGGCGACCTTAGCCCATGGAATTCCGGTCGCCTTGCTCACAAACGGCACCGTCCGCGAGGCGCGAGGATTGACCTCAAGGATGTAGATCTCGCCAGCTTGCGTTACCGCGAACTGAATGTTCATGAGACCGACGACGTTGAGCTCCTTTGCGAGGATCTTCGCTTGGCGCTTCATCTCATCGACCACACCCTTCGCAAGGGTCTGCGGTGGCAGACAACACGAGCTATCCCCCGAGTGGATACCGGCAGGTTCGATATGCTCCATCACTCCGGCGATAAGCACCTCCTTTCCATCACTCACCGCGTCAACATCAACCTCGATGGCGGCGTCGAGAAATCGATCAAGCAACACCGGACGGTCATGAGAAACCTCGACCCCCTCCTGCATGTACGCCTTGACCTCATCCTCGGTATAGATCACCCGCATCGCGCGTCCACCGAGCACAAAGGACGGTCGAATCATGAGTGGGAAGCCTACGTACCGAGCCGCCTCAAGCGCCTCTTCGGCTGACCGAGCGGTGGCGTACTGCGGCTGTCGAAGTCCAAGTTTTTTAATTAACGCTGAGAAGCGCTCTCGGTCCTCAGCAACGTCGATCGAGTCGACGGATGTCCCGATAATCGGAACGCCAAGGGCGGCGAGCTCATTCGATATACGTAGAGGGGTCTGTCCACCAAATTGAACGATCACACCGTACGGCTTCTCACGCTCTACGATCGAGAGTACCGATTCAACGGTTAACGGCTCAAAGTAGAGCCGGTCGCTCGTGTCGTAATCAGTGGACACGGTCTCAGGATTACAGTTGACCATAATCGTCTCATAGCCATCCTCCTTGAGAGCCATCGCCGCATGCACGCAGCAGTAGTCGAACTCTATCCCCTGCCCGATTCGGTTTGGCCCGGCACCGAGAATCATCACCTTCTTTCGATTCGTGGGAGGAGCGTCCTCTCCCTGGTCGTACGAGGAGTAGAGATACGGTGTATGTGCCACGAATTCAGCGGCGCATGTATCCACCGATTTAAACGAGCTCTTGATTCCAAGCTGCTTCCGATACTCACGAACATCGGACTCTTTCACGCTCAAGAGCTGTGCGAGACGACGGTCGGTAAATCCAAGGCTCTTCAATTCATGCAGGGACTCTGTTGTCTGACTCTCAAGAGATGTTCCCTTCAGGGACTCCTCACGTTGAATAAGCTCCTCGATCTGTCCCAGGAACCACGGATCGATAGACGTCGCTTGATAGAGATCTCGAACAGAGAATTTCGCGCGAAGCGCCTCCCCGACTATCCATAAGCGGTGTGGTCCGGAGACTCCAGAAGCATCCAAGACCTCTTGCCTCCCCATGTCCTTCGTAAGCTTCGAGCGGTCGAATCCGTAGGTATCCATCTCCATCGAGGACATCGCCTTTTGGAGCGCCTCCTGGAAGGTGCGGCCGAACGAGAGCACCTCTCCAACTGACTTCATCTGGGTTCCAAGGGTCGTATCAGCCGCCGGGAACTTCTCAAAGTTGAATCGGGGGATCTTTACAACAACGTAGTCGATCGACGGCTCAAAACACGCTGGGGTTTCCTTGGTGATGTCGTTCGAGATCTCATCAAGGGTATAACCAACCGCGAGCTTCGCCGCGATCTTCGCTATAGGGAATCCGGTCGCTTTCGACGCGAGCGCCGAACTTCGCGACACTCGTGGATTCATTTCGATAACGATAATGCGACCATCCTTCGGATTGAGGGAGAACTGAACGTTTGAGCCACCGGTATCAACACCGATGCGGCGCATAACCTTTATCGCCGCATCACGGAGGAGTTGATACTCTTTGTCGGTCAAGGTTTGGATCGGCGCTACGGTGATGGAATCTCCCGTGTGAACGCCCATCGGATCGAAGTTCTCGATACCGCACACGATCACCACGTTATCCTTGAGGTCACGCATCACCTCAAGCTCTATCTCCTTCCAACCAAGGAGAGACTCCTCGATGAGCACCTCGTGGTTCGGGCTCGCGGCGAGCGCGATACCTACCTTGCGGTGAAGCTCATCAGCGGACTTCACAATTCCTCCACCCGTACCACCAAGGGTTCGAGATGGACGGAGCACAAGCGGGTACCCAAGGGTCTTCGCCGCGTCCTCCGCATCCTTTATCGAGGTCGCGAGCACGGAACGAGCAGACTCAAGCCCGATTTCATCCATCGCCTTACGGAAGAGATCACGGTCCTCCGCGGTCTTAATCGCTTCAACGTTCGCGCCGATGAGCTTGCAGCCGTATTTTTCAAAGACACCACGCTCCTCGAGCTCAAGTGCGGTGTTGAGGGCGGTCTGTCCTCCCATCGTCGGAAGGACCGCGTCAGGTCGCTCAATCCTAATAATCTCCTCGACGAAGTCAGCGGTGATCGGCTCGATGTAGGTCCGATCCGCGAACTCCGGGTCCGTCATGATAGTGGCGGGATTCGAGTTAACGAGGATAACTTTGTATCCCTCCTGTTTGAGCGCCTTGATAGCTTGCGTTCCCGAGTAGTCGAACTCGCACGCCTGTCCGATAACGATCGGCCCCGAGCCGATAAGGAGGATGGATTTGATATCAGTTCTTTTTGGCATCTTACGCTCCTGCCCCTACGACGAGATCAAAAAATCGCTTGAAGAGGTATCGTGAATCGTGCGGCCCCGGCGACGCCTCTGGATGGTACTGCACCGAGAACGCCCTGAGGGCCTTCGATTCGAGCCCCTCAACGGTGTTATCATTAAGATTGATATGAGAGACCTTCACCTTATCAGAGAGCCCCTCTTTCTTGACGGCGAAGCCGTGGTTCTGCACGGTGATCTCAACCTTGCCGGTTGTTTCATCTCGCACAGGATGGTTTCCGCCGCGGTGTCCGAACTTAAGCTTGTAGGTCACACCACCGAACGCCTGACCGAGTATCTGATGCCCAAGACAGATACCAAACATCGGAACCTTGCCAAGCAGTTCTCTCGCTGGTTTCACGACATAGCCAAGGGTCGCAGGGTCTCCAGGACCGTTTGAGAGGAACACGCCATCAGGTCGGAGCGCCATGATATCATCCGCGCTCGTTCCCGCGGGCACAACCGTCACGCGGAAGCCGACGTCGACAAGCAGTCGAAGGATGTTTGTTTTGACGCCACAATCAACCGCCACAACATGGGGCCGCGACACGAGCTGCTCCTGCGAGAGCTTGCGGGAATTTCCGTGAGCAAGACTCCACGAGAGGTGATCCCACGTGTAGGTCTCCTTGCATGCGACGTGCTTTACGTAATCTTTCCCCTCCATCGAGCCGAGCGATCTCGCTCGGTCAACGAGCTCATCGGGTTTAACGCCCTCTCCTCCAGCCATAACCGACATCTGCGCGCCGTGGTCACGGAGATGCGACACAATAACGCGGGTATCGACCCCCTCAAGCCCCATCACGTTGCTGCGGGCAAGGTAGCTTTGAAGCGAAACGGTTGAGCGGAAGTTTGATGGTGTCTTGTGGGCGCAGCGAACAACCAACCCCTCAGTGAATATCTGCGAGGACTCCACATCCTCCTCGTTACACCCAACGTTACCGATATGCGGATACGTGAAGCACATAACCTGCCCCGCGTAGCTCGGGTCGGTCAGGATCTCTTGGTAGCCGTACATGGAGGTATTAAAGACCGCCTCACCGGTTACCGGATTGGATGTACCACGTAAAGCTCCGAAGCAGCGCCCCTTGAAGATCGTCCCATCCGCGAAAGCGAGATACCCTACTTCGCCTCTCGCCTCAGGTGCCCCAGTTTGTGGTCGCTCGTTCTTCATAGTGTGCTCTCTCTTATTTTGAATTCGCGGCTACCGTCTCTTGCAACTCCGAAACCAATCGTCCCTCACTCACCACGTGACGCCCACTCACGAAGGTGTGCACAGCTTGTCCGGTCAAGGTACGACCGATAAACGGGCTGTTCTTTGACTTCGAGCGGATCTCCTCAGATGAGAAGGTCCACGCTCGTGCTGGATCGACAACGATGACGTCAGCGTCACGCCCGATCTTCAACGTTCCATAATCAAGACCGAAGGAGCGGCATGGGCCGGAACAGAGAAGATCCACCATGCGCGTCCGAGAGATAATTCCCTGCGAGGACATCTCCATCAAAAGGGGCAAGCTCGTCTGAAGCCCGAGGATTCCAACCGTCGCACGCGAGAACTCCACGAGCTTGCTATCGGCGTGATGGGGGGCGTGATCGCTCGCGATAGCGTCGATCGTTCCGTCTTTAAGTCCCTCAATCAAACCCTCTATATCCTCGTTCCCCTTCAATGGGGGCATCATCTTGTACGAGGTATCGTAGGTCTCAACGCAACACTCATTTAGAAGCAAGTGATGAGGCGCGACCTCGCAGGTGATGTTGATGCCGTCGTTCTTCGCCCGACGGATCAGCTCGACACCGCGCGCGGTCGACACGTGACAGATGTGCACCTTCCCCTTGGTAAATCGAGCGAGCTCGATATCGCGGGCTATCATCACGTCTTCAGCGACACCGGGGAATCCCTTGAGTCCCAATCGCAGTGACAGTGGAGACTCGTTCATGCAACCGCCACAGCTCAAATTGCGATCCTCTTCGTGACAAGAAAGCGGCAATCCGAGCATCAAGCACCACTCAAGGGCCCGGCGCATCAACCCAGCGTCAGCGACCGGATCTCCATCGTCGGAAAATGCGACGCAGCCAGCCTTCGCGAGCTCATGGTACGGCGCAAGCTGCTGGCCTTTGCGCTCCATCGAGATGGCGCCGATCGGGAGAACCCGTGAAGCGCCCGCAGCCTTCGCCTTTTCAAGGATAAATCGTGTGACCTCAGGTGAATCGTTGGCCGGCTTCGTGTTCGGCATACAGCAGATGGAGGTGTATCCACCAAGAGCCGCCGCCTCGGCCCCAGTTTGGATCGTCTCCTTCCACTCCTCTCCGGGCTCGCGGAGGTGCACGTGAAGGTCAACACACCCGGGCATCACCCACTGCCCCTTCGCATCAATATGGTCGGCCTCTGATTTCGATGTGAGAACGCCGGGCTTCTCGATCGCGGCAATTTTCCCATCCTCAATAAGGAGATCGAAATCGCCGTCACGATCCGACGCAGCGTCGATAACTTTTCCGCCGTGAATAACTACTGGTTTCGCTTTAGCCATGAGCAACCTCCTCAACGGACTGAACGGTGCGAGCGAGGAGGTAGAGAACCGCCATGCGCACCGCGACTCCATTCGTGACCTGCTGTCGTATTAAGGAACGGGGACCATCGGCGACATCGCTCGTGATCTCAGTGCCTCGATTCATCGGACCCGGGTGAATTACGATACTATTCGGAGCGACCTTCGCGAGGAGCCGCTCACTGATGCAGTACTCGCGGCTGTATTCGTCGAGGTTCGGGACGTAGTGCTCCTCTTGGCGCTCAAGCTGCATACGGAGGGCAACGACGACATCGAGCCCTTCAAGACCTGGCTCAAGGCGATCGAACACCTGTACCTTACCCTGGCCGAACGTTCCTCGAGCGAAGTCTTCAGGCACCAGCGTCTTCGGCCCAATCAGTCGAACCTCATTACCGAGAGCAAGGTGCGCCCATACGCTGCTGCGCGCGACACGCGAGTGGCGGACATCACCGACGTACCCGACCTTGAGTCCCTCGATTCCCCGTCCCTTGAAATGCTGTCGCATCGTAAGGAGATCCAGGAGCGCTTGCGTAGGGTGTTCGTGTTGACCATCTCCCGCGTTCACGACAGATGTGTTCGCGAGGCATTGCGCGGCGAAGTGTGGAGCTCCGCTCTCCGAGTGTCTCATCACGAGAACATCGGGCTTCATTGACTCAAGTGTGCGTACGGTATCAAGGAGCGTCTCCCCCTTCTTAACCGAGCTCGACCCGATACTGACGTTAATCGTATCGGCAGAGAGTCGCTTGCCAGCTATGTCAAAGCTCGCGAGCGTCCGAGTGCTCGGTTCAAAGAAGATGTTGACGATTGTTTTTCCGCGGAGAGTTGGAACTTTTTTGATGTCCCGCTCGGAAACCTCTACAAACGAGTGTGCCGTGTCGAGGTACCGATAAATTTCACTCTTCGAAAGCCCTTGTATTCCCAACAGGTGGTCGACCATCGAGTCGTGAGTAAATCCCACCGGCGCTAACTTTACAAGAGGTTACCCGCCCATTATTTTCAGAAAAGTGTGAATGAGCTGGGGCCTTGCGGCGCGGGATACGAGCCTAGGTCTCTCGAGGTCAAATAGCCGAGCCACCCTTACCCACGAGGAGGACAAGCATTAAGAGTAGCCGTTGGCCGATCTACCTTTCCTCACGATCGATCAGGTAGGCACCGTCCCGATACCCCATCTCACTGAGGCGTACCCGCACCAACTGGTTTCGCTGACACGGCACGACCTTTCCGACGTAATCGGCTTGAATCGGGAGCTCGCGATATCCACGATCACACAAAACGGCCAGCTCGACCCGCCGAGGGCGGCCGAAGTCGATAATAGCATCCAGCGCGGACCGAATCGTTCGTCCGGTAAAGAGAACATCGTCGACCAAGACGATTCTGGAGCCCGCAATCCTAAACGGCAGATCGGTCCCGCGAAGGGTTGGTTGAGATTGAGAAGCTGAGAGATCGTCACGATACAGGGTGATATCGATAATACCGTACGAGATCTCAACACCTTCGATTCGCTGAATCTCCTGTTGGAGCCGCTTTCCAAGGAACTCTCCCCCGGTACGGATACCAACGATAGCCAGGTTCTTAATGTCACGATCCTTCTCAAGAATCTCGTAACTCATGCGGGATACAGCCCTCGCGATGGTCTCCTCATCCATGACCACCTGCCACTCTCGCGGTACCGGCTTAAACTTCTCTGTCATACGTCGACTTCCTTACTCCTCGCCCCCTACTTCCGCCGAAGGGGTAAAATCAAAAGTGTAGAGGGTAAAACTTCGCCCCATGAGGGAAATATCAAGGAGCTCCTGATAGTTTAGCCACATTTTTACCCGGCCACCAATCCTCTGTATACCGATATCTCGGGCATCCTTTTCTATGCCGTTACTACGAACTACCTCTAACCACTCCCGACGAAGCTCCTCATCGGAGCGAACGGCAGCGTTTCGTAGCACCTGCGCGCAGTTAGTCTTGATATCGAAGTAATAGTAGTAGAACGGCACCACCTTGTAACCTAAAAACAACACCACGCCGATCAAGGCGAGCCGTACTAAAGGGTCTCCCTTTTTCCTATCCTTGGGAAGGGACGGAGGGACCTGGGCCGAGCCCTCGACCGATGCCTGAACCGTGTTGTCTTCGATCTCTAACCCCATTGGCCTTTCTTATAGTGCTCGCACACATTACACCAGAGCCTATCGCCTGCGGCGAATTATGTTCCCTGTGAACACGACCCAGGTATAGTAGAGGGGCGGGACCCGGAACACCACGGGAGCCCTCCCCCTAACCAGTCCACACTGAGTATGCGATACAGAAGCCGCCTTACAACCATCACCCTCTCGGCCCTCCTCTTTCTGGTGATCGGAACGGGCAACGTGGTCATGGGATATCGCAAGGGGTTGTACTTCGACGAGGCCGTTCAGGCTGTTCATCGCAAGCGGGTCGAGATGGGATCCTTTGACCCGGCCCTGCTCGAGCGACTTCAGTCAAAACAGAGCTTCTATCGCATCGTGTCGATGGGTGGCATGGGACTCCTGTGCGTTGCGGGACTTCTTTTAGGACTCGATGTCCTGAGAAACCGCCGGCCGTAGAGCAGACCGGGTAGACGACGTAGCCTTTATGAGTCCCTCAACCCCTGACTCAACGAGCCCCTTTGGAAGGCTGGTTGGAAGAGCCTTCTCAATCTTCTGAATATCTCCCTTCTCAAGGTCATACGGCATCTTCTCGAAGAATACCTGGCTGGCAAGGATCACGGTCGCTATCGAACACACAACCAGAAACGCGGCCGACTTAAACACCCGGATGAGGGTAAAGCCAACACTGGCGATCATTGTCGCAAGGAGGATACCACCAACTGACTCTCTCCAGTGTGGAGCGTAGGAATGCAGTAACTTCGGATCCGCCACAAGCAGGACGACAACAAGGCCAGCAGTCACGAGAAGACAGGAGTAGGTCATGCGAAGAAGGCCTACTGGCCCCTTTACGGCGCGGAGAACCGCGCGCAGGAGCACCCACGCGAGCGCGATACCAAGCATCATCCCCCACCCTCCAAACACCTGAACGGGGGCTTTGGAGAGAAGGGATTGCGATGAAACGGTCAGGTCGGCGTGAGGCAATCCCAGTGGCAGTGCGGCGCCTACGAATGACGCGAGTTGCGAAATATTGAGGACCTTACTCACAGCGATGGCACCGACAATCGCACACATAGGTGCGACCGTGACGTACCAAGGAAGAGAAAGAAGTTCGGTCATGATGTTCTACGTTTTGGTTGTTAGTCGACACCGCTACATCACGAGAAACGACACCCCACACGCCAAAGGGTCTAGGCGCTTTATACACCCGGGAGCCCCCTACCTTTAGTATCGGGCGGGGATGGAAGAGCCCTGAAGGAGTTTAACGCCGCCGGTAGTGATTTTTAGCGGTTGGACAGGAAAAGCGGGGGGTTGCGCCCTAAAACGCGGGTTTGCGACCAAGGACCCTTAGAGAAAGGCGCTCATGCGTCACCCACTTCGCTAACGAAGGAAAAGCTCCGGAAGCACCCGAACGAACTTAGATCGGGGCATCACCTCCCCCAGTCCAAGCTCAACCGCCTCTCCGGCAACCTCTTCATGGACATGGGAGAAGAAACTCACCACCCTCCACCCCTGCGAGGAGAGCCTGGCAACCGGCTCTTGGAGGTCGGACTTAGGTATGCCGCTCTTCTCAAGGTCAATCATCAGCACGGCCGGCGCAGAGGAATTACCGATCGCTTGCTCAAGCGCTTGGAGTGAACGAACAACCGCGACCTCTCGTTGCGCGGCGGCGGCGACCTCTTTCACCTTCGAGATAAACATCAGATCACGCGAGACCAGGATACCAGTGGCCATGACTTCCTATTCGATACCAAAACTTTGCGCCTTCGCGATCAGATTCGAGCGCGAAATCCCGAGCTGCCGAGCAGCCTCACTCTTATTCCCCTCGCACCGTTTGAGGGTCGCAACGATCATATCTCGCTCAACACTCTCGAGCACGTCCTTGAGTTTTCCCTCTTGAGGAAACTCCACATCACCATCCACGGTCGATCCACTTGCGACGACCGCTGGAGAGAGACACGCGCGAGTGATGACCGGGTCCTTACCCGCCATCACGTACGCCCGTTGAAGTTCATTCTCAAGTTGTCGGATATTTCCGGGCCACGAGAACGATTCGAGCGCCGCCATCGCCTCAGGAGCTATCTCCTTCAGCGCCTTACCACTCTTCTCAGCGACCTTCTTAAGGAAAAATTCGACGAGAAGCGGAACATCCCCCCTACGCTCACGCAGTGGTGGAAGGGAAAGATTGACGACGTTCAATCGGTAGTAGAGGTCCTCGCGGAAGGTACCAGCTTTGACCATCTCCTCAAGGTTACGATTTGTCGCGGCGATAACTCGCACATCGACCCGTATCTGCTTCGTTCCGCCAACCGGCATAAAGGTGCCGTCCTGCAACACGCGGAGCAGTTTCACCTGAAGCGCTGGGCTCATCTCACCCAACTCATCGAGGAAGAACGTGCCGTCATCAGCTACCTCAAAGAGCCCCTGCTTATCTCGCAACGCTCCAGTGAAGGCGCCCTTCACGTGACCAAAGAGCTCAGACTCAAGGAGGTTCTCATTAAACGCCGAGCAGTTCGCGACAACAAACGGTTTATCCTTACGTGGCCCATTCGTATGGAGAGCAGTAGCGACCAGCTCCTTACCGGTGCCCGACTCACCGGTCACGAGCACCGGAACATCGGAATCTGCGACCTTGGTCATCACCTCATACAACGAGGTCATCGCCGGACTTCGCCCGATAATATTGGCGAAGGAGAAGCTCTCAGCCATGCGGGCCTGGAGGCGTCGATTAGCCACCTTCGCATCCCGCAGCTCACCGTAGATCGATCTAACCCGCAGCGCGGCGTGAATCCTGGCGATCAACTCGTGCGAGTTGTACGGCTTGCAGATGTAGTCGTCCGCTCCCTGATTGAGTCCGTGGATGATATCCTCAAGCTCGTCTTTTCCTGTAAGGAGGACGATCGGGACATATCGAAGTTCGGGGTCGGCCTTGAGGGTCTTCGCTACCTGATACCCGTTCGGTTCCGGCATCATCACATCGAGGAGGATCAGATCAGGACGCTCGTTGCGGGCCTTCTCAAGGGTCTCGGTCCCTGACGAGGCGGTAATTACGGAATAGCCACGAAGCAAGAGAAGCTGCTCAAGGGCATACAACCCATCTGGTTCATCATCAACGGCGAGGATCTTGAGTTGGCGGTCGTCGGACATGGGTAAAACATTAGCTTGAAGTGGCTAGTGCCGAAAGCCCCCTCACTTTCCCCGAGATGCCACATCGGGA
>JAIXQT010000239.1 GCA_027485595.1 Pseudomonadota bacterium
AAAGGTCTCCGCCTATTCACCTGATGAGCGACAACAGAGTTTGACCTCTCCGGTGGACGGAATCATTAGGGAGTGGTTTGTACTTGAGGGAACTCGGGTCAGAAAGGGACAGAACATTGTGGATGTCGCCGATATCGATCCCGATATTATCTCCCGACTTGAGCGCGAACGCGCGGCGCAGCAAGTGAAATTGGACGCGGCGCAAAACGCCGTTGATACCTCCCGTAAGAATCTTGATCGGCAAAAAACACTCGTTACCTCGGGACTCAGCTCGCAGCGAGCGGCGGAGTTAGCGGAGCTTGAGTATGCCAAGTACCTCTCTGAGGTGTCATCCGCTTCCGCGGAATTAGCTCGTATCGAAACGAAACTCGCTCGCCAGGCTTCGCAGTCGATTGTGGCGCCGCGAGATGGAATCGTTCATCGAATCATGGCGCCTCAAGGGGGTGTTATGGTGAAGGCGGGGCAGGAATTAGCTGTTATAGTTCCGGAGACGGCCAGCCGCGCGGTTGAGCTTACGGTGAGTGGGAATGACGCTCCCTTGCTCTCGGTAGGACGGCGTGTGCGGTTGCAGTTTGAGGGATGGCCGGCTGTGCAGTTCGCCGGCTGGCCGTCGGTGGCGGTGGGCACCTTTGGGGGAGTGATTGGTGTTATCGATCCCGGGGCCGCGGAGGATGGAACGGTTCGAGTTATCGTTTTTCCGGATGAGGGAGAGGAATGGCCAGACGCAAATTACCTTCGACAGGGCGTCCGTGTGATCGGATGGGTGCTACTCGATACGGTTACCCTGGGATGGGAGTTGTGGCGTCAGTTTAACGGATTCCCGCCAACGCTTCGAAATATGAACCCGAAACCCTCGACCGGTCCGGCGATATCCAAAGATGGAGCCTAGTGTGGTCTTCAAAAAGTCTTTAACCTATCGAGCGATAGTGGCCATGCGAGAGCTGTTGGCTCTCGACGTGTGTGCCGCTGGTGTCCGTGGAAGTGAGATACCGTCGGCAGGTGAAGTACATTTCTGATCGAGGCACTAGTCTATGCGTAGTCCTGAGCGTTTGTTTCGTGTGCTCCTCAGCGTCGCCTTTGTGGTGAACGTCAGCATGGGCTCTGACGGTGCGGCAGAGGATCCCAAGGATCCACCAACGCGGAACAAAGCCAAGAAGACCGCGGCAACATCGGTGCTTCACCTTGGAGACGTAATCGCTGCTACGTTGGAGCGACACCCCGCGCTTAACGCCGAGAAGCAGGAAAGGGTATCCGCTGACGCCGATGTGCTTTCCGCAGAGGGAGCCTTCGACCCGAGCGTTAAAGGTGAGGCGCTCTCTTATGTGACGGGTGGATATTCGGGCAATTACGGGTCCACCTACGTGGAGCAGCCACTCAAGTTTTATGGAAGCAAGGTGGTGGGAGGATATCGTATCGGTGACGGTACATTTCCTACCTACGACAACTGGTACGAGACTAATTCGGACGGCGAGCTCGGGCTCGGAGTTGAGGTGCCACTCTTGCGAGACGGTCCGATCGATCGGCGCCGAGCTAACATCGGAAAAGCGGAGTCGGGTCAACAGATCGCTGATTCGATGGTTGAGCAACGAAAGATTGAGTTAGCGAGGGCTGCCGCGCTTACGTATTGGGATTGGACCGCGGCGCGAAACAAGGTCAAGGTCTACCGGCAGTTGCTGAAGGTCGCTGAGGAGCGTGATCGCCAGATATCCGAACGGGTGAGTCGGGGAGACCTTCCCGATTTTGATCGGGTCGATAATCAACGAGCGGTGCTCCAGCGGCGCGCACAGCTCCTTTCCGCTGAACGAAGCGTCAAAACCGCTGAGTTCTCCCTCGCACTGTTCTACCGTGATCACGCCGCACAGCCTCAGAGCGTGGAGCGTTTCGACTCTCTTGATCGGATTCCTCTGCCACTCTTCGTGCCGGTTCACACGCATGGGGACCCTGTCGCTGAGGCGGCTGAGGCTCGCCCGGAGTTCAAGAATATCAAGGCGCAGAGTGAACAAAACAAGATTGAGCTTGAGTTGGCGCGCAATCAGGTACTGCCCCGTTTAGACCTTCGGGTTTTCTCCTATAACGATTACGGAACGGGCGATCCTCAGCGGGAGGAGCCTGAGGTGAAAGCGGGATTGCGCATCGAGATTCCGCTCGCCACCCGAACACAGAAAGGCCGGATCGATTACTACGAATCTCGGCAGAAGAAGCTTCAGTTCACGGAGACCTTTCTTCGTGAGCGGATCAGGGCGGATGTTCAGGACGCGCTCAACGCATTGGATATCGCCAGGAGCAGGGTTGAGGTGACGACCGCTGAGGTTAAGGCGTCCGAAGAGCTCGCGCGTGGAGAGCTGAAACGGTTCGATCTCGGTGATAGCAATCTTATCTTTGTAAACCTCCGGGAGCAGAACGCAGCGGACGCCGAGGTGCGCGAGATCGAGGCGCTCCAGGATTATCAGAAAGCCTTCGTGACCTTTGAGGCAATATTGGCGCGCATCCAGGATTCTAAAGGTAAGGCTACCTCTCAGTAGGTGTCCGAGAGGGGGTGCGCACATTGTTTAGCGGATCTCGCTATCTGCGCCTGCGCATGCGGAGGGGCTCGGTTTGGGGCTAATTTCCCCATTTCTGGCCCTCAGACGGGGGCGATCCCCTGAAATTGGGGCGTGAAGGGGGCACGGTACGGGAAAACGGTATGCGGTGCCTCATTTTTACTTGTACCGGTGGTTGAGGTCGTCTATCCTTCAGGATTACGAAAAATGTAGCCCCTGTACCCGGTTAGGGTAGGAGGTTCTTCGAAGTGACTGAGAGGGTGTTCCTCGCTCCGCGCACGCAGGTTTCAGTCGCTGTGTTTATCGCTAAAGGTCGTGCGAAGAAGGTGATGGTATGAAAAAGAAAGATCTCGATACGTTAAAGAAGATCCTCGAAGAAGAGAAGAAGCGTATCTTTCATCACCTTCAAGAGATTAGTGAGAATTCTGTGGCTGATCTCGAGACCCCGTCTGGAGATTCCGTTGATCTCGCCTCGTTAGAGATTAATCAGAACTCGCTCGCCAAGATCGGTAAGCGTGAACAGAATCACTTAAAGAAGATTGAGGCCGCTCTCAAAAAGATGGAGGACGGTACCTTCGGTGAGTGCGAGAGCTGCGGTGAGCAGATCGCGGTCGCGCGTCTCATGGCTCGTCCAGTGGCTCAGCTCTGTATTGATTGTAAAACAGATCAAGAGAATGAGGAGCGTCGGTACTCTGACCGAGCCGGAGACTCCGATAACGAAGGATTCCCGGAGGAGGGAGAGGAGTTGTAGTTCTCTTTGAGAAGGGCGCCCGGGGCGCCCTTTTTACGTACGTGAGAAGCCATGAGTCGGGAGGGCGATCATTCCTGGTCGTCGTGCGTAACGCGGCGGTCAGGAATGACCGTCCTCCCGTGGTGCCTATACCCTTCCCAGCTCCCTCAAAACCTCCTCGAAAACACGGGGCGCCGCGACGACGATGTTGTCCATGAAGAGGTCGTTCGTATAGGTGGCGGTTTTCTTTTGCGACTCGTGGTCGTACGGATAATGGCCAACCTTCGCTCCGGCTTCGCGCGCTATCAGACAACCAGCGGCGCCATCCCAGGGACTGAGTGTCTCTTCATAGAAGGCGTCGAGCCGTCCGCATGCAACCCATGAGATATCGACCGAGGCCGCGCCAATCCTTCGAATATCTCGACAGGTTCGCAGAAGGTGAAGAAGTCGAGCGCAGATCCGATCGATATTGACGCGCTCATATGGGAATCCGGTCGCAATGAGAGCGTCTGAGAGCGTGTGCGTTTCAGTTGCGCGAATTGGGGCGTCGTTACAGAAAGCGCCCCCGCCTTTGGTGGCGGTAAATAGTTCGCCTTGAAAGGGGGCTAGTACCGCGCCTGCTTGTGCAACACCATCAACCACGTAGGCCACGGAGACGCCGACCTGATTGTGACCGTGGGCGTAGTTCGTGGTTCCGTCGATGGGATCAATCACCCAGGTGGGACCCGAATTGAAGCTCGCCGCAAGATCCGGATCTGACGACTCCTCCGCGAGGATCTTATGCTCGGGAAAATAGGCTCGGATCGTCTCGATGATCGCTTTCTCCGATGCGATATCCGCGGTGGTGACGAGATTTCTCGCCGATTTGAGCGAGATATTGACCGATTGCGAGGCGCGTTGCTCTCTGGCTACGGCACCTCCACGCTGGGCCGCTTCGATGGCTACCGCGAGCGCATCAGTGTTTGAGGGGAGATGTGGTGAAGTCATGGTGTCTCTCGATAAGTCGTTTCAAAGTTTCGGTGCTCTATAGTAGTGTACCGAACTATGTCAGGTAGCTCCTTAATCAGCAAATCACTACCGTCCGCCGTGTTGCGGGTTGTCGATGCCTGGCTCGGTCGCGAGCTCACCATTAATGCCCCTTCTAAGCTGAATCTACGTCTGAAGGTCGAAGGCCGCCGGAGCGATGGGTACCATCTTTTGAGCATGATTAATTGCTCAACCTCTCGACAGGACACGCTCCGGATCGTGCTCACGTCTGAGCCGGAGTGTGTTATCTCAACGAAGCCCGAAGGGATTATCCCCGCAGGTCTTCGAGAGAATCTTGTCACCTTGGCTTTTCGGGGTTTTTGGCGTGAATGTGGGTTTGATTCGGTTCCCCTCGGGTTTCGGTGCTTGATCGAGAAAAATATCCCGATCGGGGGTGGACTTGGTGGTGGGAGCGCCGACGCCGCGGCGATGTTACGGCACCTCGAATCGGTCTTCGGCGCCGCTTTGTGTGAAGCGTTTGGCATCTCGGATGATGACCTGCGGGCTCGAGTAATGCGTGCCGCGCTCTCCTGCGGGGCTGATGTCCCCTACGCAGTTGAGGGGGGGCTGTGTTGGGTGGGAGGGATCGGGGAAGAGGTGGTGTCTCTTCGCTCTCATGTCGTTTCGCCCTCTAAGGCGCTCATTATGGTACAGCCGAAGCCAGTTCCGACCGCCGCTTTTTACAATCGATTCCGCTTGGAGCGTCCGGAGATCGTTTATACGCCCGATAGTAGTGGGCGGTCTTTTATGAGATCGGGCGCTGGCGATCTTGCTCTCCTTGTGGAGAATGACTTTGAGGTCACCGCGTGCGGGATCGTACCGGAGATCCGGGATGGGCTTACAATGGCCCGTGAGGTTTTTCCTCGAGGTACGGCTCTAACCGGTTCCGGATCTGTCTTCTTTAGTCTCGTCCCGGAAGGGGAGGAGCCTCGCGCGAATGAGTTATCAGTTCGGCTGCGGGAGCGGGGTGTACAGAGCTACCTATGCTTCCTCATTTTCTCGTAGGATACCACCGATATAGTCGCTGACCGCACTTGCCAAAGCGCGCTACTTGTTTTACTCAACAGGGGCGCATGTGAGGGTGTTGCATCCTCATACTGCCCGGTAGCCAAGTGGTAAGGCAGTGGATTTTGATTCCACCATACGCAGGTTCGACCCCTGCCCGGGCAACTTTTCCCCTCCAAGGTGCCGTCGCGAGGGGTGTTGTTCTCGATACGGCCTGTGATCCCTACACAACGTACCGATTCAGTAGTTCAAAGAGGGGCCATTACTCAATTCCAAGGAGCTCTTGTGACTGGTCCACTTCTTGTTTTCGCAGGCCGTTCCAACCCTCTCTTCTCGCAAGCTGTATGTAAGGCTCTCGACATCGAGCCCGGTCGTATCGATACCGTTCAGTTCGCTGATGGCGAGCTCTCTGTGGAGATCGGAGATAACGTGCGTGGGGGAGATGTGTTCGTCATACAGAGCACGTGCAAGCCGGGCAACGATCACCTCATGGAGCTCCTGATCATTATCGACGCCCTCAAAAGGTCGAGCGCGGGCCGGATTACGGCTGCTATTCCGTACTACGGCTATTCTCGCCAAGACCGAAAGGTCAAGCCGCGAGTTCCGATTACCGCCAAACTTATAGCCGACATGCTCACAGCTGCTGGCGCTGATCGGGTTCTCACGATGGATCTCCATGCGGGCCAGTTGATGGGGTTCTTTGATATACCGGTCGATAATCTCTATGCCCTTCCAACGATGATTCCGTACCTCAAGCAGAAGTTTGGTGTGGAGGATGTGACGATCGTATCACCTGATGTTGGAGGTCTTGAGCGAGCACGATTCGTGGCAACTCGCATGGACAACTCTCCATTCGCCGTAATCGATAAACGTCGCTCCGGCGCCAATCGGGTTGACTCGATGACGGTGGTTGGTGACGTTCAAGGGCAGACCTGTCTTATCGTGGATGATATCGCTGATACCGGTGGAACGCTCGTCAAGGCCGCTGAGACCTTGATTAAAGCTGGAGCAAAACGCGTTGTCGCGGTGTGCGTGCATGCGGTTCTCTCCGGAGATTCTCGGTCCAGGCTTCGAGCTAGCCCTATCGAGGAGCTCGTGGTAACGGATACGATTCCGCATCCTGAGCTCGACGCAAGCGATCGGATCTCAGTCATTTCGGCCGCGCCTGTGTTTGCTGAGGCGATCCGGCGTATTCACTCAGATGATTCGGTGAGTAGTCTCTTTACATAACCTTCCTCCGACACTGTGAGTCCGAGTGGGGCATTCTGATTCCAGCAAGGGCGGGCGCAGCATTTTTTATTTTTTGTTCAAAATGAGAGGGGTATTTTGTGCTTGGCTCTCCCTGGCAGAAGGGCCTCTCAGGTGCATTTTTTTTTTTTTTTTTTCGGGTGTGTCTGAATAGTTCAGTAAAAACCGTCTGTTGGGGGTTTTTTCGACCCACGATTGCGCGTCGCATCGTCCGTATGGTGGCAGGATGCGCGCTACTTTACCCGAAGAGCCTCTTCTGCTACCTTCCCACGGTGCTTCTGTAGGCTGATAGCTTTTGTAGGCTCATAGCTTTTGTAGGCCAAGATTTGTAAAGAGAAAGCTCTCTACGCGAGAGATGTTTTTGAGGAAGTAACGTCGTGGAAAATTTCACTATTGAAGTATCTGAGCGCCCAACCATCGGTAAGGCTTCTGCAAACCGTTGCCGGAAAGAGGGTTTCATCCCTGCGGTTGCGTATCACAAGGCTGAGAAGCCTCTTGCAGTGCAAGTTCCGCTCAAGGAGTTTACGGCGCTTGCTTCGAAGGCACGTCGCTCGCAAGTGTTCACCTTCTCCAGCTCCGTTCCATCTCTCAATGGCAAAGCTGCCATCGTGAAGGAGGTTCAGCAGGACTACCTCAAGGGTCGAGTAATTCACGTAGACTTTCAAACCCTCAAGGATGATGAGGAGATCACGGTTGATGTGCCGGTGAAGCTTCTTGGAGAGGCTCCTGGTGTTAAGAATCAGGGTGGAATTCTCGCGGTTGTTACGCATGAGGTTTCAGTTACCTGCTTGCCGAAACACATTCCATCGGCTGTGACCGTTGATATCTCGTCCCTTGCGCTTGGCCAGTCGATTCACGCTGACCAGCTTAACCTCGGCGAGGGAGTTTCCCTTGCTGATGACGCTTCGGAGACGATAGTGAGCGTAGTAGCTTCTCGCGCTGAGGAAGAGTCTAAGCCTGCTGAGGCTGCTCCAGCTGCGGCTGCTCCTGCTGCTGCCGCAAAAGCTCCAGCTAAGTAGTCTCTAAGTTTCTATCGTGAGCGCCGGATTTCAAACCATCGTAGGTCTTGGTAATCCTGGCGCTCGTTACGATGCTACCCGACACAATATCGGTTTCGCCGTTGTTGATGCCCTGCGCGCTGCTTCGATTGCGGCGGATGGTAGCGGCGTCGAAGCAGACTGCCGTGCGCATGCTCGTGTCGCCATAGCCGGTGGCCTTGCTGGCTCGGGTTGGCTTGAGCGAAATGGATACAGCGAGGGGTCTCTTCGCATAGGTGATTGGTCTGGGAGTTTGATTAAGCCCCAGACCTTTATGAACCGAAGCGGCGAGCCTCTGCAGACATTCCTCTCGTTTCGAAAGATCCCCATTCGTGATGTGATCGTCGTCCATGATGAGATCGACCTCCCGTTCGGGGTGGTTCGGGTCAAGTGTGACGGTGGGGAGGGAGGCCATAACGGGCTCCGTTCCATCTCTGAGCGGTGCGGGGGGCGAGGGTATGTGCGGGTTCGGGTAGGGGTGGGAAAGCCACCTCCGGGGTCCCCGCTCGCAACTGCCCCTGACGGTGTTGCCACGTGGGTATTGGGTCGATTCTCCCAAGAAGAACAGCCTATTGCGGAGGAATTAGTGGGTAAGGCGTGTGGGGCTGTGGTCACATTGCTGCTCCATGGCCTGAAAAAAGCTCAGAATAAATACAACGGCTAGCCTTTTAAGGGGGCTCCGTCAGTTGTGTTTTGCCTCCAATCTGATACACTTCTGCGGCTTTTAGGGTATTGGTCAATCCTGTGTTGCGACTCTCGTCGCGTTTGTCATGGGGCCCAAAACTTGGTCGCTCAACTCTCGAAGACGCGAACGCGACCAGAATGAAAAGCGCTATCGAGTAAGATTTAGTTAATGAAATAAAGGTGTTCAATGGAAGCACGCCGGTATGAGTCAGTAGTGGTGTTTAACCCTCGTTTAAGTGACTCTCAGATCAAGGATGAGGTTAAGAAGGTCGAGGCTGTTCTTGCAGCTCAAAACGCTAAGGTCTCGACGGTCGACACGTGGGGCAAGAAGGAGGCAGCGTTCTCCTTCGGCAAGCAAAAGTTTGGCTACTACGTTGTCTTCAACTACGAGACAGCTAATCACCAGGCTGCGAACGAGCTTCAGGCTGTTTTGCGAATCAATGAGTCTGTTCAGAAGTTTCAGACTCACTTGATCGATACTAAGGTGCGTAAGTTCAAGGGAAATCCTAAGCGTCTTCAGAATCCTCGTTCAGAGGGTGATGATTTCGACTTCGGTGGAGATTCGTACGAGTAGATCTAACGATTTGTAGTTTGCTGGATATTTCATAGGAATCAGACCATGGAAGTTATTTTACGAGAAGATTTTCTCCCCCTCGGTTACGTAGGTGACACGGTAAATGTAAAGCGAGGCTTCGCTCGAAATTTCTTGATCCCTCGTGGTGTGGCAATTGAGTCATCCTCGCAGAACGAGAGAGCACTCAAGCACAAGTTGAGCGCTATCGTCGCTAAGCGATTGAAGAAGAAGGCAGAGGCTGAGGCTTTCGGGAATACACTCTCGCAGATCATCGTTGAGTTCACCCTCAAGATGGGAGCTGGTGGAAAGAGCTTCGGCGCTATCACCGCTCGCGACGTTGAGGGAGCTCTTAAGAACCTTGGCTACGGCGTTGACCGTCGTCAGATTCGCCTCCTTGAAGTAATCAAGACCCCAGGCCAACACAAAGCCGAGGTCAAGCTTCACTCAGAGGTAACTGTACCACTTCAGATCAAGGTTATCGCGGCTCAGATCGTTGCGGCTCCTGCTGAAGGTGCTGCCAAGGGTAAGGGCAAAAAAGTTGCTAAGAAGAGAACTGAAGATGAAGAAGAGGGCGTTGAGTCCGCTTCTCAGTCGTCAGTCGAGACAACTGAGTCCTCTGAGTAGTTGAATCTTGGTGATAACTACGCATGGGCGCCGCTCTCCTGGATAGGGAGAGCGGCGCTTTTCATTTGGTAGGAACCATCTTGTTCTGTCGGCGTTTGCTGTAGGAAAATCAAGGAGGCGCTGTCAGGGATCTGCAGTGATGAGAAAGGAGAGCGTTGTGGTAACCACTGAACGGGCGATAAACAAGGGGAGTGGGCCTCGGCCAATATATTTGGTCGGTGCGTTTTTCGTCGCCTTTGGGGTTTCGTGGTTAGCGGTTGTCGCGATTTTCTTCTCCTTTAAGTCCTCGAAATCTGATCCGACAAGCGTTCCCCCGACAACAGATGCCGTTTTTGCGGATGCTGTCGCCATCACTCGTAGCGGAACCGTGCTCACGGTAGGCCACCACCCGCTGCTTAATCCAACCGAATCCGACTTTATGCTGTTCGTTTGGTTCAAGCTCAAGTCGGATCTCGACCTCAAAGAACGTTCAGCGTTTCTTGGGAAATACGACCCTCGGGAGGCGAACCCTCAAGGATACGCACTGGCTCTCGTGGGCGGAGCTGATGGGGTGCGGCCTCACGTGTATTGGCAGAATAGCGCTGGAGCTGGTCGTTGGTTTGCCTTTGCTTCGACAAATGTAAAGCCCGGCACATGGTATGTCATGGGAGTGACGTTCAGGGCTCAGCGTTACTTGGGTGTTCATATTGCGCCGTACGGTCCCGACGCGAACCCAGAGGTTCTTGGGGGGTATGACCTCGATGGCACGATTATTCCCGCGAGCTCAGCCAATCTATCTATAGGTCAGTTCAAGCGGAGCAAGTTTAAAGGACACGTTGGTCCATTCGGAGTGTTTCGAGATATAGACATATCGAAGGACTCCGCTCGGATACTGAAGAGGATCGCTCGAAATCCATCCTTTGATGAGGAGCCAGTTGAAGAGTCCAAGATCGCTCTCTGGGCCGATCCAACTGTGGATCGCGGTCCGCTGCACCTCCCGATCACAGATGAGGATCCCCGCGCTACCGAACCCGCCCCGTCTGCTGTGCAGTACTAACAGGGTGGTGAAAAATGATTTCCTGTTGCGCATTTCGATGGTTTGGCTCCAACGTCGTTGGAGCCAACGAAAAAGTCCTCAACGTATCTCAGTGGATGGGCCCTCGCCTCCGTTAAAACTTCGGCGAGCCCTCGTCTAGCTCATGCCTCGACGTGGCCTTGGCGAAGTCGGGACAGGTTTTTTCGTCGTCTCCGCCTCGTTGCCCGGCTCGTACGATGGGAGAAAAAGATGAATGCCAAGGGAATTTTTGTCACGCCGCGCAATCACTCCCAACAACTTTTACTCGGCTCTTTCGATAGAGGGTGGTGACCCTTTCAGCCCTTTTGTGTGGGACGTCTCGCCATGCGGTCTCACAGGGGCCTCACACAACCTATCGTCTGCTCGATAATGTGCGCGTCGATGGCGAACAGCCCGAGCGCGACTACAAGAGGTCGATAGGGAAAAAACTTTTTGAAAGCCGCACGAAGCGGCTCTTCGCCCCTTATCTGCTGGGGCACCGGTATCTGTATGATCTCCCGATCGTGGTGGTGTCGACATATTCTCTCCGCCCGGAGGTCCGTTCCAGCTCTTTCCTTTACCGTGGGCGTGTGTTGTGGGCAGGTGTTGGCATGGTTCCTTCCCTCGCTCCTCATTAATGTGGTTGTGGTGGCGTCTGGCTTGATATGGCTACTGGTCGGGACGTGTCGGCGAGGTGTGTGCCTTGGGGGGATCGTAGGAATAACGGTTGCGGGATGGGGAGCTTCATTGCATCCCCCTCCGATTGCGGGTTCTGATGTTCAGACCCTTGTGAGTGTCGAGGAATCTCCTCGGCGACGTGTTCCCGGAGAGGTTGTTTTTATTGGACGAGAGCTCCTCGGCGGCGAGGGGCGTCTGATTCGGTGCCGAGCAGTCGATTTGCCCTGGCGCTCGCTGACATCCGTCGAGCAGGGCGATATCGTGTGGGTTCGAGGAGCGATTACGCCGGTCATGCGCCCCGTCAATCCCGTGTCGTGGGATGGTTGGATGTGGCGGCGAGGGGTATCCGGAGAGATGAAGGTCCTCTTCGGAACGAAGGCGCTTGCGCGCTCCCCATCATCTCTTGATAGGTTACGGCGGTGGATTATCGATTCCGTTACGATCGCCACGAAAGATAGTCGTGGAGGCGCCCTTTTTCTCTCTATGGCGTTTGGGGTGAGGGATGTTCTCAGTCCACCCGTTGAGGCGCTCTTTACCAACTTGGGTCTCTCTCATTTGTTGGTTGTTTCCGGCTATCAGGTGAGTTTGGTGTTCGGTGTGGTGCTCTCCGCCCTCCTTGGTGTTGGACGGGCGATTCGACCATCGCTTGGGATGCGGGCTATCGGGATCGGCGCCTCGCTTATGTGTGCCACTCTGTACGTCCTCGCTATCGGAAGTGAGATGTCGTCTGTCCGAGCGCTCCTCGCGGCACTCTGCCTCTGTATCTCACTGCTCATGCATAGACGTCATCGGTTCGCTCAACGCCTCGTTGTGACTTTCTTATGCATGAATCTCGTGTGGCCGTGGGCGCTCTTTGAGATAGGAGTTCTCCTTACCTTTGCTGCCCTCGCCGGTATCGGCATCGGCTCGATGATTGGAGGAGAGGGGCGGTGGCGTTCCCTGGTATGGGTGACCGTGTCGGTATGGACGCTCACCTCCGTGGTCACGGTAGTGTGGAACGGCTCGTTCTCTGTCAGTGGAGTATTTCTTAATCTCGTGCTCGCCGCACCGTGGTCGGTTCTCAACTGCGCAATTGGTCTTGGAGCTCTTGCACTTGTGTACACAGGTCTCCCGGGCTGTGACCTTCCGTTGCGAGTGGTCGCGTACATTAATGAGGTGATCGTGTCGGGGCTTTTCGGGACTCAGACATTACTTGGAGCGAGTCGGGATGTCTCCCTTGTGGAACGGAGCGTAACCGCGCTGGTATTGCTCGTGGGCGCGGCGCTCTTGGTGACGGTCGCTCGCGGCCGCGAACGGGCGTTGTCGCTTCGGGCGATGGTGAGTGGCCGTAATGAACTGCCTCGCTCATGAATTCTCAGCTATGAGCGCCCGTCGGGAGCCCATCTCCGTTTTAAGCCGCGATACAGACGTTTTTCAGCGAGTCGAGGTTCTCAATTACCCGTCCAACTCCACGAACCACGCAGGTAAGTGGGTCAGAATCGCAGATAAACCGGATGCCGGTCTTCTCGGTGAGCTTTTCGGAGAGTCCCCGAATGAGCGCGCCACCTCCGGCGAGATGTACGCCATTCGCCAGGATGTCTTGCGCAACCTCAGGGCTAATGTTCTCAAGAGCGGTATAGATGGCGCCAACGATAGCGCAGAGCGGTTCTTGGAACGCCGGGCGAATGATCTCGTTGTTGAGCTCCATAGAACGGGGCATCCCCGTGCTTACATCCCGCCCGAAGGTCTTCATGGTGAGCGCGGGTGTGTGGTGGAGGAGAGAGCCTATTGTTATCTTGATTCGCTCTGCCTCGAAGATGCTGATCTCAAGGCCACATCGTTGCTTCACGTAGCGTTGAATGGCCTCGTCCATTTCATCCCCAGCGACTCGGATAGCGTGGGTGTACATCGTGCCACCAAGACTCAAGATAGCTATCTCGGTTGTTCCACCTCCGATGTCGACTAACATACTTCCGATCGGTTGTTCGATTGGGAGTCCGCTTCCTACCGCGGCGGCCATGGACTCCTCGACGAGATACACCTGGCGGACACCCGACGAGAGGGCCGCGTCTAGAACAGCGCGCTTTTCGACCTGCGTGATATCGGATGGAACGCCTATCACAGCTCGTGGGCGTACGAGGGACCAACGGTTACGCACTACTTTGAGCATGTGTCGGATCATCGCAGTCGTGACCCCGAAATCGGCTATCACGCCATCCTTAATCGGTCGAACGCAGCGGATCGCTCGGGAGGTCTTCCCGTACATCTGTTTAGCGGCCAGACCGACCGCAAGGAGCTCGCCAGTTTCAGCGTCGAGCGCGACCACCGAGGGCTCATTCAAAACGACACCTTCGCCCTTCACGTACACCAACGTGTTCGCGGTACCGAGGTCCATCGCGATGTCGGCGCTCATGAACGCAGACATCCTCTTCCATAGTTGCTTACTAAGGTGCGAGTTTTTCTCTGGAAGTTTAAGCACGTGAGCCTCCAACCGCTTTCCCAATCGTTGATGACACCGGCGCAGGGAGCGACCGCAAGATGGCGTCGATATCGAAACCACGAGCGCGACTCGCTTTTGCCGAGAAACTTTGAAGCCGAATGATGAAGGGTTTTACCTGATCATTCAGGTGATTTGCCAGCGTTCGAATCTTATTTTGAAAGAACACTGTCATCATGTTGTCGAGGGCGACGAGGATATCACCGTTTGGAAGTCGAACAAGGGGAAAGTGTGGGGGGAGAGCTTGTTGAATCAGCCGCACGAACTGCTCGCTCTGTTGCACCGCCCCTGATATTCCATGCGCCGACTCAAGCTCCGCGAATGAATCGAGGGAGATTCGTACCAATTCGATCGAATCGTGCCCGATAGCTTCGCTTAACTGGTTTGTTTTGGTCAGGAAGCTATCCCAGGAGTTTTCGGTCGAGGTTGTTTCTTTTTTGAAGAGAGTCCAGAAAAGGAGCCGCGATGCAAGGGTGGCGATCTCCTCAAGGTGCTTCATCTGCGGCTTCGTAAAGGAGAAGGCCTTCCGACTGTCACACATCAGCACACCGCTGAATGTTCGGGCGTTTTGGTTCTCCGTGGGCATCGGGATGGGAACGGCTACGAGGCTTTTGAGGGGTTCTGTCTCGGTATAAATTCCGAGAACTGAACTGTCCATATCGAAAGGGGCAACGTGAATGGAGCGGGCGTTCTCAGCAACCCATCCGATGAGACCGTTTCCAACCTGTATGCGACAATCCCGCACAAGACAGGTCGAAGCAGAGTGCGTGGCGACCATCTCGATGCTGCCGATCGCCAGGTCAGGACCGAGGTGAAATACCTTTTTAAGCTCGATCGTCTCGCCTTGAGGGGAGGAAGCGTGCGGCGCGTGGGGATGAAACGATTGTGGCTCTGCGCTTCGTTGGGGCGCTGAAGAGGTGAGGAGCCCCGTTGGAAGAAATAGTATACAGCTGTGGGCGTCGCTCACATTTGCTGCCAATTTTGCGAGTTTCTTGAGGTCTTCCCGTATCTGGCCGATCGACATGAACTTGATACAACAAAGAAAAATCTGACATCTCCTCGAGCGACGCTTAGGTACACCGGTGCCGTTGCCAGAAACTGTGCAGTTTCCGGTTTCCAAGTTCCAGGTAAGCTCTCGCTCGAAGCATTACATGGAGCCGGTCAGTGTTGGTTCGATTGTTACTTTAAGCCAGCTAAACTTACCAGAGCGGCCTCTAAACTTCAACCCGTAATCACTGAACTTCGTGATGAAATGGGGGAAAAGTGTTGGGCATGTGGGCCTCTGTACGTGGGGGAGGCGGTCATTACTGACCGCCGGGATATCGCGAATCGCAAAGGGTCGTCGCCGAACGTAACCACGCGGCGCGCACGAAAGCGCACCCTTCCTGTCACGGACGGAACACTGTGATATCGCGTATCGCAAAAGACCTTGGCAGGCCTACGCCTCAGATGCCGCGCGACGAGGGCCTTGGCTGTTACTCGACTTGCGTGGGGCCCTTCCGCTGCCTCCCGCGGCTGCTGCTGGGGCAGGGCGAGTTTCAGGCTGGCGTGTCGGTTCTGCTGGCGCTGCGTCGGAACCGTGCTTCTTGGTGTCCCGCACGCCCTCCATCTCAAACTCGTACTCATCTGGTCTGAGACGTCCGTCTGGCAAGATGAGTATCTGAACGCCGTGTTCCTTTTCGAGGTCGGCTATAAATCCTCTCTTGTTGTTCAACAGGAAGAACGCCGGCACTGAGGGAAGGCGAGCTTTAACCTTGGCTACGTGACCCACAACAACAGCCGCCTGAATCTTGCGGAGCGCTTCAAGTGCAACGAGCTCGGGGTTCTTAATATCCCCGGTGCCGTGACAGTGCTCGCACTTGATGTGAGCGTGGCTGGTCAACGAAGCTCTGAGTCGCTGACGGGACATCTCAAGGAGGCCGAACTTGGAGAGTTTCCCGAGCTCGATTCGCGCCTTGTCGGTTGCGACCGCGTCCTGAAGTCGGCGCTCAACGGCGTTACGGTGTCGCTTGTCGATCATGTCGATGAAATCGATCACGATCAATCCACCCAGATCTCGAAGGCGAAGCTGGCGAGCGACCTCGTCCGCAGCCTCAAGATTTGTCTTGTACGCTGTTTCCTCGATGTTCGAGGTGTCGGTAGCCTTTCCTGAGTTCACGTCGATGGCTACCAGTGCCTCAAGTTGCTCGATTACGATTGATCCGCCACTCTTGAGCTTGACCTCGCGAGCCAGGGTATCGTGCACCTGCTGATCGATCCCATGGTGTGTGAAGATCGGTTGCTCCTCTTCGTAGAGGCGCACGCGGGAGCGGTAGCGAGGCATGACCTGTCCGACAAACTCTTTAACCGTTTGGTAGGTCTCCGGTTCATCGATGATAATCTCGCGCACATCTGGAGTGAAGTAATCTCGAATAACTCGGGTAGCGAGATCGTTGTCTTTGTAGAGGAGGCATGGCGCTGACGCGCTTTGATTCGCGACAAGGATGCTCTCCCACAGCTTCAATTGAAGTGAGAGGTCACGAGACAGTTCGCTCTGCGACCGATCAAGACCGGCTGTGCGAATGATCATTCCGATACCCGCTGGAACTTCAAGCTCTCGGCTTAAACGACGGAGGCGCACCCGTTGGTCGCTGTCGCTAATCTTGCGAGAGATACCGCCGCGGTCGCTTCCCGGCATGATGACGAGGTAACGGCCCGGAAGTGAAAGGTAGGTTGTTAGGGTCGCGCCCTTCATGTCTCGCTCTTCCTTGACCACCTGAACAACGAGCTCTTGGCCCGGTTCAAGCACATCTTGGATGCGGACCTTTCCTGATCGCGGGGGAGGGTTCTTGAAGCACGATGGATGCACATCGTTAATCTGAAGGAATCCGTTTCGATGGGTTCCGATATCTACGAACGCGGCTTGAAGACTCGGCTCTATCCGCGAGATCCGCCCGCGGTATACGTTTCCTTTGGCTTTCTTCCCAACGTTTGACTCGATCTCAAGTTCAGCTAACGCCGAACCCTCTACGATGGCGATGCGGCACTCTTCCTGATGTACCGCGTTGATTATCATTCGCTGATCCATACATTACCTCCCGATAAGGAGGTGCTTGAAGAGAGGGAGCATGTGCGTAATGCAGGTACCCAGCGACCACGGGCCGTACTCGTGACACGTCTTCACGCGCATATCGCTGAGTATCGTATGGGTAATTAAATCCATTCACAGGAACGCTCGCCGAACATGGGTGTGATGTCGGCCTCCATCTCTGTACTACCTCGAGGTTTCTTGCGTGACCGGGAGGTAGCGTGCTCAAAGCACCTTCCTAAACTTGTTTAAAATCAGTGGGCTAGATTCCCTAACCCCACACTTGTTTACCACATAAGGGTGGTAAGGGGTACCGTTAACTTCAGAACATAGTCTTAGGAGTTTTCGAGGAGCTCTTGAACTCCTCGGACTAAGTCTTTGGTTTTGCACGGTTTTGTAACTACCAGGTCGCATCCAGCCTCTCGTGCCTCCCTATGGACGCCTGGGTCATCAAGGGCCGTGAAGGCGACGATCGGTACCTGAATGCCCTTACTTCGAATCTGACGAACAGCTTCCTGACCGCTCATATGCGGCATCATGAGGTCGATAAGAATAAGGTCAGGATTCGCTTCGGTGACTCCGGCGACGGCAGAATGTCCGTTGGTGGCGCGTACGACATTAAATCCCGCGCCCTCAAGAACAAGGTCCACGATATCAAGGGATGTCACATCGTCATCTACCACAAGTATTTTGTTACTCACGATTAATCCTCGTAAAATTAATCACTTAAATTTGAATTGTCTCCACTTCTTGGCAGTGGTCTCTGATCGGTTGGCAGGGGGTCGGGGAACTCTCTCTCTCTCTCTTTGGAAACGTCGAGCGGTCGATCTGCGAACCCTGTCGTAGGTGTTGATGAGGCAATCGGAGCAAGGGATCCAACTATAGTGACCCATTCTGCGGTTAATGCGCGAAAGGAAACGCCGTTTGGCGATAAGGTTCTGGAATCTTTGCTTTCTTTGCTGATTGCGCTCAATAGGTCGAAGTTTCCGTCCGATGATTCATGTAGCAGGGTGGTGAAACGCGTAACAGGAAATCATTTTTTACCGCTGTGTTAGAGCTCAATCCTTACACGGAGTGGGAGATTGTCCGATACCCACCTGCGAGGGGTTATAGATAAGGGAAGCGATGTTCGCGCTTGAGATCGGTTTTAAAGGTGAGAGTCCGGTAACGGAGACGATCTTTATTCGTCGGCCGACCGCGCTGATAAGCGCGAACGATGCTGCACACGTTGTCGTCGAGGATATGGCTTCGCTCGGGTACGGCA
>JAIXQT010000206.1 GCA_027485595.1 Pseudomonadota bacterium
GGGGGCGGCGACCCTTCTTGGCGCGCCTTTCACCATCTCGGCTCGAGTTGGACACGGTGACAAGCGGGGACGCCAGATCGGATTTCCTACCGCTAACGTCATGTGTGGCGCGCGACTGCTCCCTCAACGTGGTGTCTACGCGTGCACGGTGAACATCGAAGGTAGGGAGTACGATGGTGTCGCGAATATCGGACTACGCCCCACCTTCAATGGCACAGGTGAACGGCTTGAGGTGCATATCTTGAATGAACACTTTCCAAGCTTGTACGGCCGACGTTTGCACGTGAGCTTCATCGATAGACTCCGTGACGAGCTTAAATTTAACTCAGTGGATGAGCTCAAAGCGCAGATCGCTCGAGACATCGATGACGCGACGCGGAGGTTACGGGATGGGCGCTAAGGTTCATGTTATACAGTATCACGGAGTTGAGGCGCGGCTCGATAAGATAATCGTGGACGACCTCGCGGCGACCTTGCTATGCAGCCGATCGCAGGTTGAGCGATGGATTGAGGATGGCGCGGTGTCGGTTAACGGCAAGGTCGTTATCAAGCCTGCTTTCAAGGTAGGTGATGGCGCGCGGATTGAGGTCGTCGCCCCGAGTGAAGATAAGACCCACCTTAAACCGTTAGACTTTCCCCTTGAGATCTTCTTTGAGGACGCTCATCTGATCGTGCTCAATAAGCCAGCTGGAATCTCGATGCATCCGGGTGCCGGAAATGCTACCTACACCATCGCCAACGCCGTGGTTCACCATGTTGGTAAGAAGCAGCTCTCGGTGGGCGAGTCCGATCGCCCCGGCATCGTTCATCGGCTCGACAAGGACACAACGGGTGTTGTGGTTGTGGCCAAATCAACCCCAGTTCACGCCGCGCTTTCTCGTCAATTCGCCGAAAGAAGTGTTGGGCGGAGCTACCTCGCGCTCGTCTATTCAACGCCACGGGCGGTTCGCCCGATTCAAACGAACGACGAGGGCGAAGTATCGGCTCCACTCGGTCGCCACCCAACGAACCGAAAAATTATGGCGATCTCCGAGCATGGCCGGCCGGCGACGACCTTGTGGCGTGTGAGAGAGCGATTTCCTCACGGGACGCTACTCGAGTGCACTCTCAAGACCGGGCGTACGCATCAAATTCGAGTGCACATGAATTCGATCGGATCCCCTGTTATTGGAGACCCGGCGTACGGTGATTTTTCGAATCTTCCGAAACCTCTTCGTGACGCCGCGGGGCTCCTCGGACGTCAAGCGCTTCACGCCGCGACGCTCTCGTTTACGCATCCCATAACTAAGGAGTGTCTTTCATTTTCGGCGCCACTCCCACAGGACTTCGAGCGCCTCCTCGCGGCATTCCGTGGAGATCAGTAACGGGTCGTGATGAATCCAAACTTCGCGATTGTCGACCAGCATGGAATTCATCTCTTGGTGTACCGGCCGTGGTGGGAAGAGGGCATCCTGCATGGAATGACGCTCAGCCCACTCTCTTTCGGTGGAGATGAGCTCACCTCAGCGGCTTCAGCCCTCTACTCAGCCACAGGGCTCTCGATGCTCGCCAACCCTAAGCAGACACATGGGGACCTCTTTTTCGACGCGCGATCGGTAACCGATACCATCGCGAGGGTCTCCGCGGAGGGATCGCTTTTACGGTTCGGTGAGTATGATGCTGTCATAGCGCCGATCTCTCAGCACGTACCGAGTGAGCGGGTAGGATACGCGATCTCGACTGCCGATTGTGTTCCGGTAGTTTTGCGAGGCTCGGCGGGGTGGGGGCTCGTGCACGCAGGCTGGCGTGGGTTAGCGAACGGTATTATCACGAAGGTCGCGCGTGCCTTAGGGGATGTTAAAGAAGCCGCCATCTTCGCGTGCGCCGGTGGAGATGTGTACGAGGTAGGAGGAGAGGTCGTCGAGTCGATCGGGGAAACTGCGTCGTATCGACCAACCACTAATGGAAAATTTTTGCTCGATACAGCTGAGACCGCCGCAGCACAGATTCGAATCGTGTTGTCATCGGAAGCTATTGAGAGCTCAGGGCTGTGTACGATTACAGACCCTCGCTTTCATTCCTATCGGCGCGATGGAGAGGTGGCGGGGCGCTCGATAACCTTCGTGGCTCCCCCATCGTTTCCTGATAGAACGGGGATTTAGCGCTTAACTACCTTAGTCGGTGATCCGCTGCACGAGATCGCTACCCCGCGACGAACGTGCCCGTGTCCGTGTACCGGGCACCCGGCATTTTGTTGAGACGTGCTTGAAAAATTTCTCCAAAGTACCATCTTCTGAGGTATACTTAGAGTTTCAGTGCTGTAGTTCAGAGCTATCTTGAACGCGGGAGGGAATCCAGAATGGAGCATCACGAGCGAGAGCTTATCGAGAGTGCGGTAGAGAGCAATTTTGAGCTTAAAAAGCTCTACGCGCAGCACCAAGAGCTAGACATGAAACTCAAAAAAATCGGTAAGCAGCCCTTCCTGACAGCGCACGAGCAGGCGGAGGAGCGTCGCTTAAAACAGCTCAAGCTGCGCGGCGTTGAGAAGATGCTCAAACTAGTCACTTCGTAGTCTCTTTCAGCGACGTGAATGAAAACACGCTATGGCGGAATCCCTTCCATCTAGGGGTTTTGCCTCACTTCCCTCAGTGGGGGAGAACGACAAGAAGATCGCTCGCGCAGAGTCTCGTATCGGTCTCATGTCTCAGGAGGAGGGACAACTGCAAAGAAAACGTCTCGCTCTGACGGACGAGGCCTTCGGCATGTTTTAGGAAGCGGCGAAGGGGTAAAACGTAGCTCCTTGGAGTGAAGAGCCGATCAGGACCCCAGCCGGTCCAGGTCGGTTTTTTTAGAGGGGCTCGCGTGGGAAGAAGCCAGATTCGCCGATGCTTTTGAGCCTATTTAGATCTCAAAAGACCTACGGGGTCTTACCAGAAGGGGAGGTGTCTCGTTACCGCTCCTGGTTTGCCTTCTTTTACACGCTGCAACTTGTTACAATTGATTCGACGGGTTTCTCATAGCTCGTGTTGAGGGAGTGGTATTTCGTATGCCTTCGCAATCAGGACCGAAAAGGGAGCAAAGAGTGGAACCTAATGATCTATCCTCTCGGCACGATCTCGGCGTAGGCCTTCCTCCCGGCGTTGAAGAGGCATTGCGCCGCGTAGGAGATATCGCAAGACGTGATGGAGCGGAGCTCTTCGTGAAGGGAGGGGTCGCTTGCTACCTCTATACCAGCTTGTTCTTGGGAGACGAGGCGAGACATCTTCGCCTTCGTCCTGTCTCTGCTGACATAGACTGGACCTGTCCACCAGGTGAAATCCCCGTTCGGCAGCACCTCGCGATTCTTGGGGCCGCGAGCGGACACACTGTCACGTGTACGGAGGATCGTGAATCGTGTGCTCATATCGTGTACGGCTCGAAGATAGCTCGTGGATCGATGATGGTAAGAGATGGCTCGAAGGTTGAGCTTGACCTTATTCCGACCTGTCGATTCGCCCCTGACGCTACCCGTTTTATGTATGAATTCGGAATTGAGCCCTCCAGCGAGATTGTCCGGACGCCAAAGCCCGCGATCGATGGCGTGAGGCTCAACTCACGGGAGATCATCTTGAGTGAGAAGTTGGGATTAGGAAGGGGGGCTGACCTGGGTAAATTTGATATCGTGGATTCAGCCCTCCTCCTATCACTGGGGCCGATAGAGCCGCGCTCCCTCAAAGAGACTCTTGGGCAACAACGATATTCGGAAGTAGTAGACGGTCGGATTGCTCGTGATGTTTGTCGAGGAGTCCTTGTGACCGCTCTTGAGCCATCCTATGGGTTCTCCGGAGATCTTACTGAACGGTTAGACAGACTCTCTATGGATGACCTTAAGCAGCTGTCGCTGTGCGTTCGGCTCGGGGAGAGTTTGGCGCAGATTGATACCTCTACTCTCGAGAGATTCTTTAGCCCTCGCACTCCCCCCGCGCTTGCCTCTAAGCTTCAAGAGCAGCTTGCGCGTAACGTGTGCGAGGTGCGGGAGGCTCTTCGAGCCTTTGCGACCCAGCTTGTGGGCTAGGTCATCAGCGCTTCTCTAGCTACCGCACGTTAAGAGCCATCCTTAGTGTCCCTTTCAGACAGTTTTTTCACATGAGACCGGAATGTGGTCGCAAGGGACACTACTGGCTTCTATTGTTTTTTCGCTGCAATAAGCCGCGAAAACGAACAGCCCTCGTGCGGCTTAATGGCTTTTGGAGGTGAAGAAAATTTTTGAAAGCCGCACTAGTGGGGCGGGATCGGGCGTTAGGCTCGCTTGGCCACATGCGCGCGAAGTAGCTCCTGCGCTGTCTTCCACAGAAGCTGAACGTGCTCCTCATCTTTGCCCGCGACCATGAATGTTCCCTCACCTTGGTATTGGTTATACCCCCAAGGAATGATGCCCACGCCTTCCTTGTAGAACCGCCGTGCGTCCATCAGGTGTCCTAACGCTTGTTCAACCTCGGAGAAGGGCATGTTCGGGGCGTTCAACTTGATTCGCTGGTAATCAGATACTACCGCGTTAATGCCGCGCTCTTCAAAGTCAAGGCGGATCATGAAAGCAGCCGTATTCCCCGTGGGGCGCAGAGCGGGATCGAAGAGGATCGTTTGGTGATCCACGGTTCTAAAGAAATCGCATGACGCGAAGCCGACAGCGGATGGGAAAAGGGTTCTTATGTTGTGCGCGAATTCCACGATTGCGTCACCAATCACAGCGAGATTCTGCTCATTTACGGGGATTGGTCGGCTCCCGGTGTAGCGGATGCCGTCGTCCGCTACCACCTGCTCAGTGAGAGATACCACAGGGATTGTGTCAGGGCGATGTGGATCTAAAAAGATCTGAAATCGGAAGTTCCTTCCCTTTATCTCAGGTTGAACGATAAGCTCCTCATCCGGCGAGTACTGAGAGCGCATCTCTTTGATGGTTTGGCTCATATGTTCAGCGCTCTCGATTCGTAGAACCCCCATTCCTCCTCCCTCGCCGGTGCAGGTCTTAATATAGACGATTCCGCTCGATGGCTTGAGCTCTTGATAGAGTTCAACTGAGAGGTCTCGGAGCGTAGTAATCCGCTCGGGTGGCGCGTAGGAACCGGCAAGTCGGGCGACGTTTGACTTGTTGTTGACGAACTCCATGGCCTCCTGCGACACCGCGGAGATAGGATCTCGTTCGCTACCGAGGTCGTCAACGGAGTAGATCTTTCGCCCCCGCGTTTCCGCGAGCGCTTGCATCTCATTAAAACCTCCAACGGTGACGAAGCCGGAAGGGAGGAGGCCCATCCGGCTGAGGTAATCTATGAGCGTCGGATCTCCTTCCGAAGGGAGGTACGCAACTGAACCGGTCGCTTTCGCAAGGTAGGCCACTGAGTAGGTCATCTTGAGGTCTGCACCCAGTCCATCTCGCGCGCTCAAGCAGGTTCGCACCCCTTTTCGGTCGGGTTCATATTTGTCGGAACGCCATATGAAAGAGAGGTCGAACCCCTCCAGAGCGTTCCGAATATCCGCGATTCGAACGGGCCTGAGTACATCAAGCCGAATGTGCTCCCGCCCCGTGGTGGCCAACTGAGCGAGCCCAAGAGCGGCGTCGGCTCTGGGTGCGACTGCAGGTACTTCTTGAGAAGGAACAAGTTGTGACATGTGCTTTATCTCGTTTTTGGATTGTTAAGAAGGTTTTCAGCGCGATGCACTGTCTCGTTCAAAAGTTGCTCGCATCGAGTGCTCCTCTCGGGATCAACTCCGAGGAAGGTCAGTCGGTAGAAGATGATGTAGCGGTAAAACTCGGATAGTACGTCCATCTTTTGTATCGCCTCCCCCACGACATCTGAGGAATCATACCTTCTGCCCAGAGATTCCTGCCGTCGGGTATATTCCGAGTCGTATCTGTTGAAGAAAACCTTTGCCTCCTGCTCCCTACCAATCACCTTCATCTCAGCGTTGAAGAACATGGCGTCCATTCGACGAGTGTTTATCTGCCACAGGCGGTAGGGGGCGACATCGAGGACGTGCACATCCCCGTTTTCGCTAAAGACCATGTTAAGGGACTTTAAGTCGCCGTGACCCAAAACGGGTTCCCCCAGGTAGGTGCCGGCGACATCAAATTTAGGTTTATTGTCGCTCACCAACTGCTCCATGGTCGAGAACCATCGCTCAACCGATTGCTGAGCGATCGGATTGTCGCTGACGAGCGGCGAAAGGAGACCGCGTTCCGTGCTCAGGAGCTGCTCAAAGAAATCGGAGACCTGTATGGGTTCAACCGGGCACGATGTTGAGTTAAAATGAAAGGTGCAGATCGCGTCGGCCAACTTTTCAATGTGCTGGGGTGCTAGTTCCTCGTTGGCGGCCAACCGACGAAAGAGGAACTCGGAAGCAGGAAAGCGCTTCATGATAATCGCTGGAGCGACCTCGCCGCACGGAGTGAGGATCGACTCAATCCGTGCTCCCACTGACTCAGAGAGGGCGTTTAAGCACGTAACCTCTCGCTCCATCAGGACTCTTCGTTGATTCTCGTCGGCGAGATCGATGAGTCCGAAGAGGTTAATCCGATCGTAGACCTTGGCTACCTCGGTGCCATCGTTTACGAGGAGAATATTCGCTTGAAAGGATTGGTCCGAGCCGTCGACGGCAGCTCCCGCCCGCAGGATTGAGGTGAAATTCGCGAGCTGTTCAGGTGAAGGAGCTTTCGAAGGGGAGGGGGGTTGTTTCCCTTCGCTGCCTTGGACATGCTTCATTAGTCGATACTCCTTGAGGGAACTATTGCTTGTCGGTAAGAAACAGGTACCGCCCTCAGATCGTGGTGAGTTCGGGAATGTATCAAACCTGACCTCTGCTTCTCAGCATCACTCATGTGGACCCTCTGCTTGCCCGAAGATAAGGGGTTTCAGGGTGCTACGCAAACAACCGGGGAGTGCCAAAATGAGCGTGTTTGATGGTTGTCCAATTGATTCTGATTCGAACTGGTAGCTACACCCGCTAAGGGGCCACGACCCTCAGATACTCATGAGCCACGTGCATGTTTACCGGGTATTGCATGAGGGCATTAATGAGCGACGGACGTAGACCATGAGTGGAGAGATCTTCCTCTCTGTCAGGTCGCATAGCGAGTAGCTCGTGGTCGGAAGCGGCGTCACAGCGTAGGGAGATTTTTCCCATCGAGTCGATGATGTACCACAGTCCGATCTCAAGGGCACAGGATGGATGCTGCACGACCAGCTCATGAAAGATCTGGCGAGCCTCGGGGCTCTTTGAGAACGCGATTGTGTATCCTTGATGTTGACGGGCAACATCGCGAACCTTTCCGAGTTCGAAATGAAGCCCCGCAAGGTTGGCGACGTGCTCAATGTCGTGCTCCTCGAGCCCAGCGTCGATCAGCGTTTGTCGTACCACTGGGTTGGTCATCACGATGCTCTTCGAGAGCGTTTCATGTCCGACGTAGTCAGGGAAGGGGACTCCATTTTGCCAGTAATGTCGTCGTTGGAACTTGCCGAGGTCATGGAGCGGGATGCTTATCTCAAGGAGCTCCCCGCGAGACCACGCCCCTGCATCCTTAGTCGTGAGAGTTGTCATGATGGACTGACTCACTCTCCACGAATCAAGAAGTGCGGATAGCTCCGCGTGATAAGCAACGCGCACCTTTTTCGTGTGAGTGATGATGCCGTATTGATGCCAATCGACATGATGCTCTTCAATGTTATCCGGGTCCGCCACGAAACGAGCGTTTTCTGGGACCTTGGCGATCAGGTCGTGTGCTAACTGGGGTAGAAGCTCCTCAAGCCGTTCGCATACCTTTTCGGATCTGATCGTGGAGAGAGAGGTGGCGTTCTTTGTGCTCCGTGTGCTTTCTTTTCCTGTTGCCATCATTGCGCACCTATTGTTGCTTATTCCGTTCCGTCTTGTGTCCCAGTAAAAGCCTTGAGCTCACCTCCTGCCATCGGGCTACGTCTTCCCAATCTCTCACTGACGTGTCTCGTTTGAAGGCGGCTATCCGAGTGAAGAGTAATTCAGAAAGGTTTGCCTCCTGCAGGATCGCTTTCGCCCGAACGCTACACTGCTCTCGCTGTTCGTTCGTTGCAGTGGCGCTATAGATAAGACTGACGTGTGGAAAGAGGGCGTAGTTCCCATAGGGCGTGATCTCCTCACGCAATCGACCGTCCAGCATGTCCAGCCCGACGCTCGTTTCAAGGGCGACGTACAGGGAACGCCAAAACCGATCCTCTCCCTCAACGGTCAGGATACGTTGGCGTAGCGGGGGGATATTCGCTCCCAGGCCCTCTACGAGGGCGTCTAGTCCATGAGAGGTTGTCCCAGAGCCGAAGTAAACGGTCATGTGAGGCACAAAAATAGGGGACGGGATGATCGCCCGACATTCCGAAGAGATCGTGTCGATTACTGCTCTATGTTCCTCGCATAGGAGAAGGAAGAGTGAGAACTCAGGGTCGTTATCGTGGTCGGGGCGAGGTGATGCGCTCATAGAGGTTAGCTGTTTTGGGGATTCTACCC
>JAIXQT010000164.1 GCA_027485595.1 Pseudomonadota bacterium
GCTCTCTTTCTCATCAGATTTAACCCACTCAAGCATTTACTGCCTGATCTACGGAATTGGCTACTCGAGGCGTTCGTAGCGCCTCTACCCGACACTCTGTTGCGAGTTGACTTTTTGGGGTACACAAGAGAGTACGACGTGGTGGCAGAGGTGGTGAGGATTGCCAGAGAGAGATTTAAGGCTGTCGAAGGTGGTAGCGGAGATCGTTGATATCGATACCCTGAAGGGCCTCGTTACCTCCGCGTAGGAAGTGCATGCCGATAAAGACGAGCGGGGTTGTGGTAGAGCCGTGTTGGGCCTTGAGTTCTTCGATTTTCTCATTGGAAGGGTAGCCGTCCTGAAAGGGTAGTTTGTGTTCTACAACGTAGTTCACTGCGCTGATCATGTGCGGGCAGTGACCACGCCCCACGAGGGTAAGGTAGCCGGGTTTGGGTGTAACGGACTTTCTCTTTGACATGCTCGCTTTCCATGATGACAAACTAAAAAGAATTCATTCCATTTACTGACTACCAGCCATTGCCATTCGCTTACCCTCTTTATCACACCAGGCACGCAGCTGGGATGTGGCCGCAGCCCTAGAGGACGCACTGCCTACGTACGTGCTATGGACGATCTGATAGACGTCAAACAGCTCACGGCAATGCTTCTTCAGTAGCTGCTCTTGCGCGGCCTTGTCCTGGCGAACCTTGCGCTCGCTCGATTGCTGCGCGCGGCGAAGAGTCTCCACCTCCTTGTGGCACGCCTTGAGCTTCTCATCGAGAGAATCTCGCTCCGTTTCCAGGGCACGGATTTTGGCCAGGGCCTTTTCCAGGGGGCTCTTGTAGCTGAGCCGTTGCCACGCCTTGACGAGTCGGGCCTTGGTCTGCGCCTCGTGACGGCGTTGCAGGTGATGCACCATGGCCCGCATCTTGTCCTGGCGGTCCTTCACAAGGCCTTGGATCCGCAGGACCTCGGGCTCGCTCGACGGCATCGTGGTCAGCAGCGACTTGAGCGTCGACATTACGAGGCTCGTCCACTGCATCGACACGTTGTACCGCGCGGTCGATTGGCCGGACATCCCGAGGTGGCAGAAGTACCGCGCCACGGCATCCGACAGGAGCTCGTCCGTCACCTCGAAGGCTTCCGCTAGGGAGGGTGAGCACGAGAGGATGTGAAGTGCAAACAGCCGAGGCATGTCCTGGAGCGTCACGAGGCCCTGAAACTTGGAACCCTTGTCGACGAGCTGCCTGGGCGCCGCGCTCGATAACCAAAACACGGTCAGGGCCTTCACCAGAACGTCGCCGTGGAGGCAAATGAGCTGCATGATATCATCCACGGCGATCCCACAAGCCTCCTGGATCTTGACCTCCAGATCGTTGATGATATCACTGGCCTCCTCCACTGGCATGCCGTTCATCTTGCGGGCCACGGAGCAGAACGCGCACGTCATTGTCCTGCACGTCTTGCGGTGGCGCTGGGCCACATACAGCAAGGCACAGAGCGGCTTACGGCACTGTAGTGTGTCACACCCGCAGAGATGATCCTTGTAAAGCCGGACCATGTGCACCAGTCGCGGCAGCATGACGGGCGCGCCCTGGGTCTGTGTGAGCGTCGTCTGCATGTAGCTGATGTAGTGCATGCTCATCCAGAGGAAAAGCAGAATCTGAGCGTCGATCGTATCGTGCACCAGGTACTTGACGTAAGAGTCGCTGATGTCTTCCCGCCAGGCGCTCAGAAAGTCCTTGACGTAATCGTGCATGCCCTTGCCCACCGTCGTAGGGGTCTCTCCCTGCACCTTGGTGACGTAGGGCAGGTGGTTGACGCAGAAGAAGACGCCGTGCTTGCACGCGCGCAGAGCTCCGTTCGTATCCTCGTCGCTCAGGTTGCAGATCATGGCGTGGCCCCGCAGGGGAGGCACGTAACGCGAGGCGTTGTAGTAAAGTGTAGCATCAAACACACCGTAAAGGTCCAGGACGCTCATAGAGGGCAGGGCGGTCATGTTGTCGAGAGCAGGGGAACGACGGAGGAGATCCACCGAAGAGCATACCGAGCACGCACACGCCACGTCCAGCACCGCGCCCTTCTTGATCACATCACGGAGGCTCATGCTGTGGTAGAGCGCTTCCGGGTCGGTCGCATGTGACGCTTGCGACGCGGGCGACACCAGACCCCAGCACCGAGCGTGCTTCGCCACGATGGTGCACGCGATCCAGTGCAGGTCCACCGCCCGTCGCGGGTCGCCGGCGCGCGTGCCGCTCGTCTGGAGAAGCTCGTTCAGCATCGAACACCCCGGGACGGGGCACATCATGCGCGAAGAACGGTTGGCGTGATGACTCGCGTGCAACAGGAGCAGGAGCAGCGCCCGCTCAAACTCTTCCTCCCCGACAATCTTGAGCTCCTCGGGGCACACGTTGAGGAATTCGGTGCTGTGAATATCCGCAAAGTAGGCGTCCTTGATGGCGCTCTCCGTGTCACCCTCGGCGAACCGATCGCAAGGGTCGCAGATGGAGCACAGGGGTTTGCAGCAGCTCGACCTGTGGCACCGCACCTCCTGCAGCAACCGACAGTACATGTTGTAGCAGGTGCACTCCTCGCCGTGCTCCTTGGCCATTTCCACCAGGTACCGCGCCTGCTTCTCCGTGTGGCGCGTCAGCTGCTGCACCACCGGGTCCGTGTCGAGATCCTGGACATGGCCCAGTGCGATGCCCGTGCAGTAGGACTCGTCCACCAGCGCGAGCACCACACAGAGGGATTGAAAGTCCACACACGCCTTTCTACTGCGCACATCCGCGTCAACAATGTAGGAGAGGCTGCTGACGGCCATGCGCCCCTGCAGCAACAGGTCCAGGCTGTGGACGGGCTGCGAGGACGAGGTGTCGAGGACCCGGAAATCGCCAATACCCCTGGCATCACGAGCGGCCGAGAGGAGGAACCGGACGAGGTAATCGGAGGTGGTCTTTTTCGAGACGATGCGCTGGATCAGCCCGCACCAGCAGGCATTGCCCTTCTTGCACTTGTCCACGTGTTGCACGTTGGCACGAAAGACAGGCACCCAGTCGGTCACCCCGTGCGAGATGAGATCCACCACCTTCATCATCTCCGCATGATCCTCGGCCGGCAGACGAACTTTGCGATCGAGGACCAGCATGAGCCACGCCAACGCCGCCACGAAGCGAGCGAAGCAGGGCGCCTCGTCCGGCGGCACGCTGGCGACGCGGATCACGTCCATGAACGAAGAGGGTGTCGCTGTCTCGACCGCCATGGCTGCACCTGCCCGCAGTGAACGCGCAGTGAACGTGCATTGCATTGCTCAACCTCTCACAGTTATCGCAGCACAAGCAAACGCGTTAAAAGGCGACGTGATTCATCTTGATGTGGTGTGGTCCGAGGGGTTTTGCCATGCAGGTTTGACCACTGCCCACCAGCGGGCACCGGATCACGATGGGTCCATTTCCAACTCATTCAAGAAGGATCAACTCCCCGTCGTGGGGATGGGGCGAGATTGATAGTGGAGCTGGCCGTGCGTTAACCCCAGGCTGTTGATGCGCGCCGAGGCTTCTTCAGGAGAAGAAGGAAGCGGGAAGCCCTGTGCCTCGAGGTTTTGTGTCGTAAAGGTGGAAAGCCAACTATTGCGCCGCCGTTTTAGACGGTCCTTATACAACTGGTCCAGCAGCACAAAGAGAGCCGCGTACAGCTTCTTGATCTTGTCTCGATCGACCGTGTCACTGTACAACACTCTTAAACCCGCATACGTAATGTCCTCAAACAGAGGAAGGGCATCTCGGAGTGTCTCACACGTATCCGTGTTTTGCTTGACGCTCCGAAGATCGGCGAGCTTATCGGCAAGGATCGTATCAATGTCCACGACAAAGCGCTCGCCCGTCAGGTTCTGATCGGCATACAGGGATTGTAGTGTGGTCAGCGCCTCCAACAGGGCGCGCATGACGTCCGGCAAAGTATCACGGTTCTGCACCAGGTGTTGCGTCAAGTGGTTCAACGCCACACCCTGGCGCATCAAACGATCCAGGGCCTGGGAAAGAGGACCACGCCCCGACTGGCTAATGCTCTCCGGGACATTGATCCTGCCCTCTTTGTGGTAGGTCTGCAGGGCAGAGACCACGTCCTGCACCGTCCCGCAGCACGTGGCAATCTTGGCGTAGTTGGGATCGCCTTGACTCTTGCTCGCCACAATCTCAAGGTTCTTCTTGGCGATGCCGTACTGCGCCTGCAGCTCCACCAGCTTGTTGTTGGCCACGCGCAGCTCGCTATTGGCCGTGCTCAGTGCAGCCGTCGCTTCAGTGCAGCGCGCCATTTCGATCAGGTAGTTGACCTGGCTCAGAATATCTTCAGGCACCGAACTGCCGCCCAGGCGGTCGACGGCCTCGTGCACCCGTTCCACGGCCGCTCGCAGCGTCTCAAAGCTATTTGCACTTGGCAAAGACGCATAGTAGCTGCTGCGCCACGGCGAGGTGTAAAAGCCGTAGTAGGCTTCATGCTGACTCTGGAGTGCTTGAAGCACTGGGTCGACTGTCCACTTCCACGCAGGAGGTCGGGGTTCGGTGCTAAGGGACCTCTCAACCAGAGCACCTACTTTAGTTTTAAAGTCTGAAAGTGGTTCAGTCAAGTACCACTGCTCGTTTCCTGCTCCAAAGTGGTTTGCCAGTGCCGCAAGCAGAGAATCGACTATAGGTTTTTTTGGGTCGTTTTGCTTTTTGTTGTTCCACTTTTCCACCGCGACTTCCAGTGCCGCGCGAGTATCAGGATCACCACCACCGCCAAGAAGAACTTCGACAGGCGCAGGCGCAGGCGCAGGCGCAGGCGCAGGAGCAGGAGCAGGAGCAGTAGGATCACCAACTTGGACAGGAAGAACTTCGGCAGGCTCAAGAACAGGCTCAGGCGCAGTAGGAGGGAAGATAGAAGCACCAACTTCGACAGGAGGGGGAAGAGCGTCGCCAGGCGCAGGCACAGGAGCACCACCACCTATACCAGCACCGCTCGTAATACCTTGGTACTCCTCAATCCGTTTCAGGAGACCCTTTTTGTGGTCTTCGCTCGTACTTGTCGAGTCGCCGAAAACCACCTTCCACAAACCTTGATTGAGTAGTGGTTCCGCAGAGTCACCCGGGTCATTGTAACCCGCCGGCTCCACAACATTGCCGAAAACCACGTTCCTTAGACCTTTCTTGAGTATCCGCTCCGTAGAGTCCGGGTCGCCGTCAAGCTCCTTTCGGAGTTTCTCGATGCTACCGATCGCCGCCTCCAGATCGTCTTTCCGCTTTTGCAAGCCTGTAGTAGGGTTGTTGATCGCCTCCTCCAGATCGTCTTTCCGCTGTTGCAAGCCTTCAGTGGTGGTGCCGGCGTCACCGTTGATCGCCTTTAAAAGTGCTTCTATGTCCGACGCTAACTTGGCCTTCCGACCTTCCAGAGTAGTATCTCTGCTAGCATCGCCAATCTCCTCCAGCAACTGGTCCTTCTTCTCGGTCAAGCCACCAGCGCCAGAAATCTCATCTTCGAGGTCCTTTTTCTGTCCTCGCAAACCCTCAGTCTCATTTCTGCCAATCGCCGCCGTCAAAGCAGCAAGGTCGCCGTGCGCTGACACTAGTGCCGCGTTCTCGTCCTGTAAATCAGATATTTGTGCAAGTAGTCCCGGTTCACCGGCTGCCAACGCCGTCTTGCAGTCTTTTAATTGTTGTTTGGTCTCATCGAGTTCTTTCTGCAGGGCAGAACAGTCGGAACCGCCCCGATTGCAGTAGTAGCAAGGTCGAGTTCCAAACATGGTGCCACGTGTATATTTTACTAGACTGTCAACAGAGAAAATACATTGACTTTCAGCGTATGTTCGGCACTCGACCGTGCTACTATTGCGATCGGGGAGGTTCCGACAACACCGCAGAACTCAAGCAGCACCTCGAGGAACGATTGCTTCAAACCCGAGCACATTTCAACCGCGAGATGACCCGGTTGGAGAGTCGTTATGGCACCACGTCGGCGACGTTTCTTGAACAAATACAAAAGCTGCGAGAAGAGTGTGGTGAGGAGCAGGCCAGGGCTCATGCCGAGTACCAAAAAGCCATCCGGATATGCAGCGAAAGGGCCGAGAAAGCCGAGGCAGAGATGCTGGCGCAGCACCAAGCCAATACGCAAGCGCTGGACAAGCTCGGGAAAGAGATTGGCAGGGTGTCGCCCAGTATCAAGGGCTACATCGATCACTTGTTCAAAGAGAATGGCTTGTACAAGCTTGTAATCGAGGGAGTCTCAAAAAACGTGACCGCCAACCTCTTACCGGCACTACAGGCGAACCTGGTACCTCCCGAGATCGTCGGCGAAGTGGCTCGTCGCCAACAGCAAGGCTTTCAGCAGACTCTACAACACACGGAACAAAACGTCCAAGATCTGACAACGTGGGTCGAGAATCCCTTGTCTCAGGACGATCCTCCACCACCCCCTCTTCAGTCGACCGAGGTTCCTGCTCAGTCGACCGAGGGTCCTGCTCAGTCGGGCGAGTCATCCCCACACCCCGTAGAACCGGTTGAAACAGCCGAGCAGGCAGCGCACCGTATCGAGAAAGAACGGAAAGCTACACGCCAACGAGAGTTGAGAGTAATACTCACAGGTCTGGAAACGTCCATCGATGACATGTGGGCAAAATACAAGGTCTGGACTGGGAAAGCTACCGCCACCGCTGTCAATTTCGATGGCGAGACAAAGATCAAAATCCGCGATATCCAAGTGCGGCTCAAAGAGACGCTGATTGACATCCACTCCTTTACGCAGTCACCAAACAAGGACTACGAGTCGTACACTGTCGATTACACTGCAGGCCCACCCACCGAAAGTGAGGCGGCACCGGCTGGTGAGGGTAGCACAGCCTACCTAACCCCGCTCAGCGAAGAAGGTACGGGCGATCCGATATCCAGTTTGCCCGAACACGACCTGGAGGTAAAAGTACGAGCCCTTCAAGACAAGGTCTTTCATCTTATCAAAGATGCACGCAATTTGTACGAAGACAGTCACAGTTCCGTTCGAGTCTACGTACGAGTAAAGATCAAACCACCACCCCAAAACAACTCACCGCTTCGCGTGGTGCAAGAAAAGTACAAAGTCATTATCTGCCCGAATGTTACCGCCTGCTCAAGGCCAATTACACCAAAGTCATACTGTTTTTACGGAGCGTACGACGCACAGTGGACGAACGCCGAGCTCTACTTGGGAAAGAGTCTGGAAGGAGCGACAAACAAACCTCAAACCCCAAGGGAATTAAGAGAGCTCCGTGCTGACGCTGACAAAGTACTCGGCATGTTTGGGACTTTTAACCAACTCAGGGATGGCTACCGAGTTGTCCTTTTTGGGTACGGTCTGTCAGGCAGCGGCAAGTCGCATACGCTCCTTGGAAGCAAACCACGACAAGGCTCGACAGAAAAAACAGACCGTTTCGGTGTCCTTCACTTGGCGATAGCCCAAACAGAAGGCCTTGAAGAAGCACAATTCCGTCGAGCGATCTCGCGACACCGTCGACATTCACAACTCTCAATCGTTCTCTGCAGGAATGCAAGCGCCAAGTACAGTACCTATACTCACTCAAAAAGAGATCGTTCTCATATCGACTGATCCAAGTGAAACAAACGTAGATGAAATACTTCCTCGAAACAAAAATACCCCCAAGGCACGAGATCTATTTATCCCTTTCCTAGACGACGTGTTGGGTAAGATTGAAGCGCACAGACGCGATCGAACGATTGCACCGACCATTATGAGAACACCGTTCAACGACGTATCGAGCCGCTCGCACCTCTTTATAGAAATCGAGCTCAAGTTTCCAGGGGGGGTAACAACCACCCTGACGGTCGTGGATATGGCCGGTAGAGAATCTCCTGTGACGCTCTGGGAACGGTTTTTCAGTATCCCCATGGCAGACGGCTCACCGGCAGAGAAACTGGGTGTTGCTCTGGAGAACTTTAGGAAACACAGCGCGAAACTAGACGACCCTAGCCCTAAGCCTGCTGTCCTCGACCCCGTTCTAATCCAAGCGATCAAGGAAGGTATGTCTCGACAACAGTGCTTTGAGCTTTTGCCTGCAGAGGTGAAAACTGTCCTTCAAGATCCCGGCAAGAAGACCCAGCTCAATAGGAAATGGCAGCACTTCATCGCGAGTCCAACGCTCCGACTAGCACACTGGACAGCATGCACAGCGCTGCACGAAAAGGTACCTCCGAAAGACATTACAGAACAATCACTGGGAGAAGGCGGCAAGTTCAATCCCTACACCCCCACGGACATGAAAAACATATTGGAAGATTCCTTTTTCATTAACCAGACCATTAACGAACTGATTTACTTTATCAAAACAAAGGCGCACACGACGACAACCACAGCGGAAGAGCTGTTCAGACCCGGTCAAACGTTACTTGAGCGTAAAACTGTAAAATTTCGTGACAGCAAGGACTTGAGCAACAATTACCGCGAGAACGTCATATTCACCAGCAGTGACACAACCGACATTGATTCGAAGCTATGCGCCAGACTTGAGGAAAAACTTGACAAACCACGAGAGGGGTCAAAAGGAAAACCTACCAAATTCGTCATGATGTGCATGCTCCGACAGGAGTGGTCTGTGTGCAAGGACATTCAAGACACACTAGACTTTGCGGCGGAGATTCACGACGTAGGCACGAGGGCACCTGAAAATCCCCTGGCCTTTGCACCGGGGTGCCCGGAATCCGACCGTGATACAGACGACGTAGGGAGGTTCTGTGCGCAACAGCCCTGGGAACCACCCCAGGTAGTTGAAGTGCCGGCTATGCTCGTGGACGAACCGCAGTCCCTGCCGTCAACTGTATCACCCTGATTGGCTTGATTGATGCGGCAGGTATGGACGTCCCTAAGCGTGCGAGTGCCCTTGTCAAGGCCTTTGCCCAGCCGCTCGACTTGCCTACCAACCCTCTCGAGTGGGACGACGTGATCCTGGCGGCCTACAACGACTTCAAGAAACAGCACCACAAGGAGAGGATGCACCGCCATTACCTCGAGCGTGTGGAGCAAGGGACAGCGCCTCGTCACCGCGTCGTCGCCGAACTCACACCCGAAGAGCGCGAGGCGCGCAACGCACGCAATCAGCAGTATCAAGTCGGTACGAATGCGCGCATGCGAGCCCTGCACCGCCACTGCAAATCACTGGGCATCAAGGTCGATATCATCAACAAATCCAAGTTCTCGCAACTGCGCGAACTCCTGCAGCAGCACGGCCTGACGGCGGACGAGATCAAAGCCATCGAGAAGGCCGGTGTGGAGGAGCAGGTCAAAAAAGAGGCCGCCAAGAAGGCTGCGGAGGAGCGCGCTGCCAAGGGCGAGGATCTGGCAGAGGTCGACCCAAGTGAGATGGACCGGAAGACACTGAGCCGCTACGCCCTGAAGGAGTTTTTGGAGAGGAACCCTCACATCACACCCGTACCGAAGACGATCAACGAGCTGCGCGAGTACTCGCACCACGAGTTCAACAAGTACACCAACTTTGTCTGTAGTTTGAACCCGGACAAGTACAAGGCAGCGGAACGACGCAACGAAGAGAAGCGGCGTGGCACACGGAAGGAGTATTCAAAGAAACGATATGCAAAGATGGTCGCGAGGTCACGCGGAGAAGAACTCGTTTCGGAGGAAGGAGAACCAGAGTCGAAAAAGTTCAAGACCCACGATTATGCTCAGTACCGGGAAGACTACAAGAAGACTATCGCTTATCGGTGGCGCGTTGTACAAGATTCCGCGCGCAACCGAGGTCTTGCATTGGAGCTCACCAAAGAAGATGTCACTAAAATGTGTCAAGAGCGTTGCCATTACTGCGGAAAAGACCCGCAGCAACTTGGCACGCTATTTGGTGTTGACAGGGTGGACAACTCTGTCGGGTACACTCGCAAAAACTCGGTGACGTCGTGCACAGTGTGCAACTATGCCAAACGCAACTACAACGTGCAAGATTTCATCCGTGGCATGTGCAACGTCGGAGCGCACACGTTGGACAATCAAGATTGGATTTACAACTACTCGTTTGTGGAGCCCGACAAGGATCATAAGTCTGGCGACTATGCTACGTACAAAGATCAAGCCCAGAGGCGGGGAAAGGAGTTTCACCTTTCCGAGGAAGAGTTTTTGCAAATCACCTCGCGCTCTTGTTATTACTGTGCCCGTGACGATAAGCGCATGGGTGTGGATCGCGTCGACAACGACCAGGGCTACACCTTCGACAATTGTGTTGCCTGTTGTGCCTTGTGCAATAAGATGAAAGGGGACTGGAGCGTGGACGTCTTTCAAAGACAGGCGGTGGCTATTTTCACCAAGTGGTATTCTGCCGGTGCTGACCCTGCTGCGAAACTCGACTGCGAATCACAGAGTACTTCCGAATCCTCTATAATGGACGTGAGCGAGAACGAAGGTAGTGAGGCCGTCAGCACGAAACAGCTCAGTAAGCAGGCGTTTTCGGAATTTCTGGCCAACAATCCGCACCTGACCCCTGCGCCCAAGACTGTGAAAGAGCTTCGGACCAGATTCCCCGAAGCTGCTGGGAAGTACCGCGCCTACGTGAAAAGTTTGAACCCTGACAAGTACAAAGCCGCCGAGATGCGTAAGGAGGAGAAAAGGCGAGAAACACACGCCGCCTATGCAAAGAAACGACGCGCAGAAAATCTTGATCACGTTCGGGCCATCGAGGCGCGCTACCGGGCCTCGGAAAAGGGGAAGGCCACGAGCGCTGCGTACGAGAAAACAGGACGTCAAGAGCTTAAAGAGTCACGTGCAGGACATGAGCTTTGAAAAACGTGCATTTGGAGCACTTGAGTAGAATAAGGATCATTTTCGTTTTCTCTAGGGCGGGTCTCGAGTGGCTTCTCAAGGACTGATTGCCTGTGTAGCCTTCTCTCTTGCCCAAGTCAAGACTCTAATAAAGTACAACCTAGATACCCAAGGGATTGACCCTGCAGACCAAAGTGTAAAACAGTATATGTGTTGAGACATACAACTCTAGTTGGAGAACCGTAGTCCCGCCATTCCCTGCTTCACCACGCATAAATTGTACGATTCGACGAAAAGAATGATGTCCGATGGGGGGATCGGATTGCCCGCCGGGTTGTTGTACTTGAGATCGAGCTGCGTGTGCTCGATGCGCGAGAAGTTGAGGGTGCTGGTCGGGTTCCAGACACCACCTGCCACGGAGAAACAGAAGACGTAGAGATAGGCCGAAGGGGTGTTCTCGAACTTGAGCTGGGGCTGGATGACACGGAAGAAGGCCGAGGTCATGTACTCGGGCCAGCGCTCGTGCGAGTTGAGCTTGAGCGTGGCGTTGGTAATGGGGTCGGCGATGTCACCAAAGGGCAGGTTGGTGTTGGCGATCTTCATGGAGTAGTCGAACTGGTCCTTGAAGCCGACCGAGTAGCGGCGACGACCGGCCTGGGTCTGGTAGTTCTGGGGCCGGATGACCCACAGCAAGAAGTTGGAGGGGTGGTTAAAGTACAGCTTGAGCGAATCCTGCGTCATGCCGGTCGTCGCCACCGTGTTTTGCTGGCGCTGCAGGGTGGTGACCAGCATCTCGTGATCGCTCTGCGAGAAGGAGTTGCGCTCCTCCACATCGAGGTAGATGTAGGTAATGAGCAGCTTGGCGACGAGATCGGTAGTCTGCAGGGCATTGCCGGTGTTCTTGTTGATGGGAATGGAGTTAGGACCGCTCTCCACGAGGAACCACTTGTCCCTAAAGTCCTCATCCTCGCCCGTCTGCCTGGCGACGACCGTGACATCGGCAATGGTCGCGAAACTGATCTTGATCTTGATCTCGTGGTACGTCAGCGCGATGAGGGGAATGGCGAGGCCCTTCTCGAGGAAGTACTTGTTGAAGAAGAAGGGGATCTGCACAAAGATGTCGCGCTGCTGCGACGAGAACTCAATCATGTCGGACTCGACGGTATCGCTCCAGTCGAAGCGGCCGATGCTCTCGCGGATGCGCGCGCCCGGGCGCTGGGTGAGCTCCTCCCACAGGAAGAGGTAGTCCGCGTACAGGGTATCGATATCCTGAGAACCGATCTCAAGGGTGATCTCGTTGATGAGGGCGTAGCCGATGGCGTTCACCCAGTAGGCCGCCGTGGGGTAGTGGCGGGTCACCGTCACCATGATGGGATCGCCGTCACCATCGACCGCACCCGTAGGGTCCGGGACACTCACCGTGTAGGCGTTCCAGGCCCCATCATCGGGCGCCTTGAGCGGCGGCAGCGAGAACCACACGTGCAGATCGGTAATCAGATCACCGTACCGCGAGATGGTCGAGGGAGCCTTTTGCGAACCAAACGCAATCACGCCGTTCATGTCGTTCCACTCATAGTCCTCGGCGAACTGAGTGTACTTGTTGTGGGACGTCTTGAACAGGGTGAACTGAGGGTTGCGGTTGATGATGTCGTTCTGTCGTCCGATCGCAGCGATTTGAATAATACCTCCACCAGCGGGCATGTTGTGTTATTATCGGCAAGTAAGAGTGTTTAAGTGTTGTGTTTCTAAACGAAAGTTAGAAAAGATGAGTCGACAAAGAGCCAGTTTAAACCGACATCAAGATTATTTTTTATACTGGCCGTGTCTTCAGTCGTACGCTGCGAACGGCTCATGTAGGTGAGATGCGCACACGAACACCAATCACCGAGAGTATCCCGCAACACCGTCAACTCGTTGTACGAGAAGCAAACGCAAACACTCGTTTTTTGGACAATCGTTACTCCACTACATGTCCACCCTCGTCCTGGCGCTCATTATAACGGTCATCGTCGCAGCTGTCATTGCCTTTTACGCCCTGATCCCGTCTCCGGAACCTTTCGACTGGGGTTAAACGAGTTAAGTGGTAACCTGCACAATGCACAAAAGACAAGTCGCATACATAAATCGGGCCCGAGAGTTGGCCAGCAAGAGTGTGATGCGCTTTCAACACGGGTGTGTTATTGTCAAACGAGGTGTCCTGATCGCCGAGGGGTACAATCGCTATGTCACCAACACGAAGGATTGGGGCGTTCACGCTGAAGAAGCGGCCTTACAAAGGTGTCGTTCAGAAGCGTCCGGGTCCACACTCTACGTTGTTCGCATCAGCGGGAAGGCGGGCTTGCTGACAGAGTCGAGACCGTGTGCTCGTTGTACGAAAAGGATTGAAGCGAGTGGAGTGAAACTTGTCATCTACAGCGGTTCGCGATGACCTGCTGGTGAATGTACTGGCTTTTCGCGCAGGTGATGGATGCTCACGTCGAAGCGACAGCGGCAAGCGCGAGGCTGCACCTTTGAAGGCTGTACCAAGTCGGCTGTCGGAGCAACGGACTTTTGCGTGAGACACGGAGGCGGCAAGCGCTGCAAATTCGAAGGGTGTACGAAGTCGGCTATCAGGGTAACTGACTTTTGCGCAAAACACGGAGGTGGTAAACGCTGTGCCTTTGAGGAATGCACCAAGTCGGCTCAAGGAGCTACTGACTTTTGTATTCAACACGGAGGCGGTAGACGCTGTTCTGTCGAAAAATGCACCAAGTCGGCCATTGGAGTAACGGATTTATGCAGAAGACACGGAGGCGGCAGACGCTGCATTTCCACAAACTGCACCAAGTCGGCTGTCGGAGCAACGGACTTTTGTATCCAACACGGAGGCGGTAAACGCTGCGCTGCGGATGGGTGCACTACATCGGCTGTCGGGGCAACAGACTTTTGCGTCAGACACGGAGGTGGAAAGCGTTGTATTTACGAAGGGTGCACTAGTGTCTCTCAAGGGATCACGGACTTTTGTATTAAACACGGAGGCGGTAGGCGCTGCAGTGCTGAAGGCTGTGACAAGGCGGCTATTGTACCAGCTTACTTTTGTGTGGGGCACGGAGGCGGGATAAGGTGTGCCAGCTGCAGCCAGTTCTCGGTAGCCCGCCAAGGTTTCTTGTGCTGGACGTGTCGCAAGGGAACTGAGCGCGTCAAGCAGTACGAGCACCTCGTGGAAGCCTACTTGAAGAGCTACGAGGATACGGCAAACTACAGCTACCGTGACGAGGCGCTACCTTGTGCTCCTACTCGTCGACGCGGTGATTTTGTCTACCTACTCAAGGATCGCCTCGTGATTGTCGAAGTGGACGAGCAAGCTCACCGGTTCTACACGACGGACTGCGAGTGTACCAGGGTGCTGGAACTGCACGAGCAAGGTCAAGGTCGAGCTCTCTTCCTCATCAGATTTAACCCACTGAAGCATCTACTGCCATCCCTCCGACAATGGCTACTCGAGGCCTTTGTGGAGCCTCTACCCGACACTCTGTTGCGAGTGGATTTTTTGGGGTACGCGAGAGAATACGACGTCGTAGCGGAAGTGATGAGGATTGCATCTGAGAGACGTTAGTAGGTTCGCAGAAGAAGTTTGCAGAGCAGCCAAGCGAATCGAATGAGTGATGTGAAACCGGCCTTCACGTTTACTGAATTGCGAGTAGGAGATATCTAACGACAATCAAAAATAGAGACACAGTTGTAATGCGTGAATGTGCAAATACACAATCTTTCTGCTCTTGACTTTGGTGTCAACGGGCATGTTTGTGGTAAGCCTGACGGCCAGTCACACCCACCACGCGTGGGCACTGCCCTTTTACGGTGCCTTTATCCTCATGTACTTTGTTTCTCAGCTGATACTGGCCGTGTCCAACCGGAGGCAGTTGCGTTCCAAACAAGTGGTGGCCACCTACCCTCCTACGGCGCTCCTCATTGTGGGGTACCGCGAGGACCCGTTGTACTGGTCTGCCTGCTTGCAGAGTGCCACCGAGCAGACGCTTGCGCCCTGCAAGACCATTGTGTGCATCGATGGCGACGAGACCGAGGATGAGTACATGGTTGATATCGCGACCGATATACTCGAAAAAGACGCCGTGGTGGTGAGCTGTGTCCACGGAGGCAAGCGATCGGCCATGAGCCACGGCTTTCGACTGTTGCAAGAGATGGGCGGTGTGACCTACGTGGTGGTCACCGACAGCGATACTCGTTTCGACCGGTGTGCTATCGAGGAGCTGGTCTCGGCTATGGAGCACTTTGGTCCGTCCACGGCTTGTGCGACCGGTTCACTGCGTGTGTTTAGCAAGGGCTTTTTGCCTCGTCTCATCGATGCTCGCTACGCCTATGCCTTTAACGTGGAGCGAGCCGCCATGTCGGCCGTTGGGGTGATGAACTGTTGCAGCGGTCCCCTGTCTATTTACCGGGCACCCATCGTCACAGAGGCCTCGTTTATTGATGAATTTTTGGGACAGACGTGTTGTGGTCAGCGGTGCGGCCCCGGTGACGATAGGCACCTTACCTGCATGCTACTGAAGCGGGGCTACCAGAGCCACCAGACTCACCTGGCAATCGCCACGACCGAAGCTCCTGATGGCCTCTTGCGTTTCCTCCGCCAGCAGTGCCGCTGGATCCGCTCCTTCTACCGTGAAGTACCCCATCAGGTGCGGGCTATCCAGAGGCAGCATATTGCCCTGGCGGTCATCTCGCACTACGAGCTCATGTATCCTTACTTTCTGCTGGGCTGGGTGGTTCACTCGCTCGTCTTTCAAGCACCGTCCCTGTCACACGGTCTACGAGCCACGGGTGTGGCGGTCGCCCTGGCCATGGTCCGAACGGTCGTGCTGATGAGTCTGCACGAGTGGGAATGGGCACTGCTGAGCAATGTATTGTATCTCCCCATCTACTTTTTCGCGATCCTACCCCTCAAACCCCTCGCACTACTCACTTGTAACATCATGGATTGGTCCACCGAAGCGCGATTGTACGGCCTTGGGCGGATCAAGTGTGATCTCGAGATGACACTCATCCTAGGGACGCTCCTGGTATGGAACGGATTCCTCGTCGGGTCGGGTGTGTCGTGCCTTTACCAGGCCGCGGGAGAAGGCGCTTCCTCTTTCATCCCGCGCTTGCGCTTTTGAAAGAGGTAATACCCCTTGACGAGGGTAGGGTCGGGTGCATCCGGAGCGTGCAGTCGTTTGTTGCGGATCATGTCTTCTAGTGTCGCGGTGCGGAATTTAGGGTCTACCGGTAGCAGGACAAGTAAATCTTTCCTGCACATGGTTTGGATCCGATTCCGATAGTTCAAAAAGGCCGTCTTGTCCCTGAGGAGGAGTCGGCGAAGGGAGCTAGTACTTCCCTGGTAGAGTTCAAACTGATCCTTGCGGATTTTGGTGAGTTTTTTGAGGCAATCCATTCGATCGTAGCACGTGAGCAGGTCTATCGTATCATTCCGACTGAGGAAGCGCAGAAATTGGGGGTTCACCTGCTTGTCGAGTAGGTGATGAAGCCATGCATGAAGCACCGCTGTCTTGGTCTGGTAGAGGATCTCGGGGCTCATGCGAAAATACGGGGTAGTCCCTGTGGCATTGGACCGGATGCGGTGTCCCATGCGTAATGCGATGTTGTCTTTTGCCTAAGAGAGATAAAAAATGCGTGGCATGGACAGGTCCAACCCGGGCGGGACAGGGGCATCATGGCGACTCAGTTTGTATCCAAGAGTCGTGTCTACAAGGGAGCGACCATTACGAAACAGCAGTGGCTCGACAGGACTCTAAAGTCGAACTTGCCCTTGAAGGGTGATGCGGAGGTCAAGCGCCTTCTTGGCGGGACTCCCTTGCTGCAACGCGAGGCTTGTGTGGTGTTTAAGGACATGACATTTACGCCGTCCAATGCCAAGTCGAGTACCAACTACTGGCGCGTGGATGGCACCTTTGAGGGCATCTATTCCTTGTCCGAGGGTCTCAAGAAGACACTCTGCGTCTCGGGCTGGGGTGCTGTGCCGCTGGGGATGCCCACCCAGACTCGATTCCCCGTCCTGAACCAGACGGCATCCCACTTTCTCACGGCGGGCTCCTACAACTTGGAGGATGGAGAAGAGATCGTCGTGCCCATGTACTTTGGGGCCATGCAGATCCTGGCCTACCAGCTGGGGATCTGTACGGATCCCGTCCAGCGCGAAGACATTCTGATTGCATTGGTCTGTCTGGTGCGCGCTATGAGGGGCTACAACTCCCTGTCGGACATTAGCCGGCGGGCTACCGAGGAGCTCACCGTGGTAGCCCAGGCGCAGGATTCGCTCCAAAAAGCCATGGCCTTTGTGCTGATGCCCGAGAAACCGTGGGACACCAAGCAGGTCCTGGATCTGTTTGAAGTCGTGGCCAAGAGGACGATGACGCGCACGCCCGGGAACGACCACAGTCTGGGCTTTGGTTCTACCGCCTACGGCCCTCTGGTGACCTTCCTCGTCGTTCCTGTGCTGCGGGAGTACGTCCTGGATGACGGGATGAAGCTCCATGATGTCATGCGCCGCGTGGAGATGAAAGTCCAAGAGCTTTCCTCGCTGCAGAAGCGTTCGCCGGAGAAACCCTTTATGGCCGTGTTCCTCGAGTACATCCTGGACCGCCCCGGTTGCGTGAGCGCCGAAGCGGCGGGCAAAATTGCCGGGTGGTTGAGAGCCAAGGCACCGGTCGACTGGTCGGTGATTGGCGAAACGATGGTGGAGCACTGTTTCGATGTGGAGGCGTCGACCAACGTGGACGTCCAGTCGCACTCGGAGACCAAGATCGAAATCCGGGGCAGGGATGTCTCCCGGTGGTCGGCGGCCGTCATCAAACCCGCCTACACCCCGGGTGTCTACACCATCTTCCCCATCACCGCAATAGGCAACGCCACCAAGGCCACGGGCAACACGAAAGGCAAGCAGCAGACGTCCAACTGGAGGGTATGCACCGGCAAGACCTTTGACGGACCCGGTTATTCGGTGTCGGGCATGGAGCGCACATCTCCTCCTTACTCGACAGCACCGAGTAACGGCTATGTGATGAAGACCCCTCTCAACTATGAGAACCCGATCGAAGTCAGGATCTACCCCGATCAGGTGGAGCTCTGGCAGGGGGTGCGCCGCTTCTGGCAGAGCCCGCGTTCGCCGGAAGATCCCGTGTCCCTGGGGTTCAAGTTTTGCAGTTTCATCATCAACAAGGACCCGGGTGATCTTCCCGTCTTCCGGCGCGAGCGCAAGTCCTTGCCGGTATCGGAGCCCCTCCAGCCGACTCACTCGGAGAAGAAGGACGGTGGTCTCTTTGACCCTCTAGTGAAGAACCTGAGCAGGATGAGCCTGCGGAGTTAGGCCTGCCTGCGGAGTTAGGCCTGCGTACCGAGGGTGATGAGAAAGTCGGCCGCGCGCCGGAGCGACGTTTTAGAGGAGCCCGCATCACGGAAGCTGACTTCGTCACTGTCTTCCAGCACCACGGTGAACCGAGGGGCCACAAAGGAGGTCTGGATTGTGTGCGGGGGTGGATTGTGCGAGTAGGTCAGGTCATCTACCTCGACCGAGGTGCCAATAGAAGACGTGCTGTTGACCACGTTGTAGGCCGTGCGCACCACCGCAGTATCGCCCAGGCCTTGGAGGGCCACTTCCGTGTCGCTGCCCAAACGAACCTCGTCGGTCCCGAGAGACGCGTGCGTGTATTGTGATCCCTGAGAGGTCACGGCGATGCCCGTCAGCATCCCCGCCTCGAAACGCTTGCTGATCGTGGCACTATCATCGACCTCCTTGTCCGTGGAGGACGCCACGTTGGAAATCGTACCCCCCGTCGTCTCGAAGCTGTAGAGCTGGTGGCACAGGCGCCAGCTGTAACACTTGAAATCGCGGTAGCTCTTGGGGCGGTAGCTCTCGTCCAAGTAGTGGTATGCACCACTGGTATACTGCCTCGAGTAGGACATATAACCAGGGGCGATGCCTACGTAACGACCCCGGGAGAAAAGAGGATCCACCATTTTTTGCGGCGTGTCGCTGTACTTGGGGCGGTAGCTCGTAAAGTTACCATCCACATTATCGGGTGTGCTGTAATAACTCGTCTTGTCCGTCTGCGAGTAAAAGGGTGCAAAGTAATACTCCTCCTTCACCAGATACTCCTTTAGGGTGATGAGGTCGGACCTGGCCAGGTACACGTGAAAGTGGTGGAGGAACCACTCGTAGTAGCTGCTGTAGGTGGATGCCCGCTCCGTCAGGGTATCGTAATCTCGTCTGGAAAAGGCGGGCAGGTTCCGCGTCTCAATGTCGAGGGCAAAGAGGCTCAAGTCGGCGATTCGGGTCGACGTGGAAGCAATGGTTTTGCTGACCACCAGACGAAAGAACCGGGCGTATTTCTTACCCGAGGGGTAGTAGTAAGGGTAGGTGATGGACCGCGTCACCGGAGCCGACGAGTTCCACGATGTCAGAGTGCACACGTCCGTCGTTGTCCAGTCCAGGCCGTTGCTCGAGGTCAGCAGGTACCAGGTAAGAGGGTTTCGAAGAGAGATATTTGTGTTGAGGGTGATGCGAGCTTGTGCGTGGCGCGTCGATACGGTGCTGTACAGGCTGTGTGCGGTGGATCCAGTCATGCTCGTGTGAGTACTCGTCGAAGAAAAGTCTGTGAACCCCAAGAGGCGTGCAAAGGTGCTGTCGGGCAGGTAGAATGAAGAGCTTGTCAGCGTCACCACGTCGCCGGAAGAGATGCTGTACTGCACTTGCATGAGCCCACTCGAATTCGTAGAAAGAGACGTGTTCAAGGTGGTAAACACTTCGGCGATGGAGGCATAGTACCCTGTGGGGATAGAGACGGAGTAGCTGGTATTGTACTTGACGCTAAAGATGGTAAAGGTGTAGTCCATGGACAGGTAGATCACAGAGGAGATGCTGGTGGCGACCACAGCAAAAGAGGAGTAGGGGGTGGTGCTACTCACCGAGACGGTGTAGGAGGTCGTCGACGTGGCGATGGTTTCGGTCGCCGAGGCAAGGCTTGTCCACGAAGACCCGCCGTCGTTGGAACCAAGCAACCGCAGCCCTGATGGTACGTACAAGACATTTTGCACCGTGACGACTAGCGACCCAAACACAGCGGTACCGCTGTCGGCCACAGTAAAGCGGATATACTCTCCACTCACACCACCTATGGCGGATGTCCCTGTATACACACCCACGGAAGAGTAGTTGGACGCGGAAGACCAGATGATATCGTTGTCACTCACCGAGTAGGTACCGCTCGTGGACACTGACAATGCCATGTCACTCACATCATAACCAGCAATGTACTGGGGTGTGACGGTGTACTGACTGGCTTGGATTGTAGCCCCAGGAGGTAAGCCTACCTGGATCCATTCTCCCGCAATGCTCACCACCTCCGTCACCAATGAAGTAGACGGGACAGAATACGTGGTGCTGGTGGTCGAAGCACTCCCCTCATACACACCGGTCGTGCTGTTGTACCCCGTGGCCTCCCAGTACGTGGTACTGTCCTTGTCAAAGGCGTCTGACGCCGTGCCGGAAGAACTGGCAAGACCGTAGCTGGTCGTCTGGTTGGACCTGCTGTAGGGTGGCACTTCAACGCTGAAGGAGTACTGGGTCTCGCTCAGGGCACTAAAGACACCTCCGAGCGCCTTCCGACCGCTCGTGCTCTCCAAGAAGCTCTCGAGCGTCTCTTGCTTGAACTTTTCGTCGACGGAGCTGCTCGGGGTACAGTCTTTCCGGCACACCAAGATCCATGGATAATTGATGTTACTCGGGTAGTAGTAAGAGCTCGTGATATCGACACCCGAAGAACCGTCGACCAAACGCAGGACCGCCATACTCGGCTGGCGGAGGAAGGGGCCATACTCGAATCGTTTAAAATCGTAGGCGGGATTGACTGTATTGGGAGACGTGGAAAAGGTGGTGTCCGAAGTGATATCGACCTCGCAGGTATCCGCGTCCTTGTAGGTGGGATCGGTCAACGCGTTGTAGACGCTCGTATGCACGTCGTCAATGATGCTGTCTAACGCGCTGTAGTAGTGCTCTCCCAGCGCCATGTCACCCAACGAACCGTTCAGGGGCTGGGCTTGGGAGAGGGTGTGAATATAACGAGTCACGCCTCCATCGTTCTTGGCATAAGGGGTGTGGTGTTGGTACCCACAGTGCCAGTACGCGGGGTACTGGTTGCTGTAGTTGTCCGGTGAAGCACTCTCCCACCCTCGTTGAATCGTGGCGTTGATGCTCGTGGGCTGCCAGCCTTCCTGTGATTTGGGGAAGATGATCTGGAGTTTGTTCACATACCTGGGCTGGACACCGAGATCAAACTGAATGGCTCGCTCGCCCACCTTGTCCTCAGTTCCCCAGTTGCCCGAGTTGAGGTAGAGGTACTCCTGACAAGACAGGACCTGACTGCTGTGCGCAGTCGAATCGTACGCTATTGTGCCATCCAGCATGAGAAGTTGGTCGCGCGTCAGAGTACGTTCATAAGGGAAAGGACTATAGTGCCCCTCGAGGGGAGTTGTCTTGGAACGCAGAGGTTCACCCCGATAAGCGCCATTGGGGTAGGGGAGGTGGTAAGTACCGGGGGTGGTATCGGCACTGGACGTTTCGGTCCAGTCGGCAATCTTGGTGGCCGCGCTAGGGACACAAGAGTAACTGTAGTTGTCGTAGTCGCTCTTGGCAAACACGTGCTTATTGATGTAGCCGTTCGCAGATCGTGTTCCCAGCGGGAGAGGGAACTTGGAAAGGACCGATGAGTTGGCATCGGAGTCGCTGTTGGTAAAGCACACCTGGTGCAGGATCATCTCCACATCCGAATCGTTCAACAAGTTGACAGACGCGGCAACAGGTGCGGTCAGATTGGAGATGGAATTGGACCCCGTGTAAAGACTGGCATGAAACGGATTGTCGAGTGTGTACAGGGTAACGGGGTAATAGGGCCCGCCGATTGAATCTACGTCAACCCGCAACACTCTCTTGTAGTACTCGAGGTAGGTGTACCCGTTGGTCACCACGTCGTACCTCCCAAGAGGAGGCAGGTACATTGACACGCCCGTCAGGAATTTGTTGTACCAAAAGGGGCTGCGGTAGGCGTCCGTCCGGTTGTTGGTGATGCTCACCGTGATGGCACTGGTCCGCTCGAGAGCGAGCATCGCCTGCGCCGTCACCTCGCCGATAAAGAGGCCGTCATCGCCAAACATCTCACTCTGATTCGTAAACTGATTCTCGAAAAACAAGGCCGGATCGAAGGCGTCCTTGTTGGTGTAGTAGGAGAAGGAGGCGAGCTCGCCGATAAAGGCCGCATCCCTGTGGAGCACCAGGTCGTAGGCAGTCCCCGTCACCCTGGACGAGTCCTGCATGAGCAGGCGGATGTTCTCGGCAAGATTGCCAACGTAGAACGTTACATAGATCTTGTCACTGACCGAAGTCCCCGAGTTGGCAGTGACCGAGGTGGAAGGGTCGTCGGAATCCCTCCACACCGAGTTCAGAAAGTAACGCTTCAGGTAGGCTCGGTAACGAACGTTGGCCAGCCCTTTGCCCCGTGGCATGGAGGGCAGAGAAATGGTTGTCTTATAGACGGTAGGGGGTGGGTCTTCCGTGTCAAAGGCCTGCTTGCCTTCGGAAATGTTATCCGAGGAGATAAACAAGCTGATTTTCTGTGACGCGGTCGCCGGTGTGCGGACGCTGCGACGCTGAGCATTAGCATTAGCGAACAAGGGCTCCATGAAACTGAATGAATTGCTTGACACTCGGAGCAGAAAAAAAGCGTGTCGCTTGCTTGCTTGTGTCCTGCTCACGCACATGCATGGTGCGTTAATGTATTGCAATAGAGCAGATGAAATGTTGCACACACGTGTTAAACGAGTCCTATACCTTGTTGTGGGGCTACCGGGTTCGTCGCGCTTGACGGTGGGGAAGCAATTAGCCGAGGATGTGGACGGCATCGTAGTGACCCTCGATACGATAGGGGGTTCCGTACTGAAGCTGGCGGTTTACCTGCGGGATACACTCGGCTCTGCCACTAAGCCTGCTGTCGTGGTAGGTACGTTCGGTACGAGGGTTCAGCGATCCCTGATTCTCAGTGCCGGGAAGCTTCATAACTATGCTGTACGCTGTATCTGGGTGCGCAGACCTATCCACGAATGCCAGGTTACCGTCTTGCGTGACATGTTCGGTCACCGGGGCTGGGTAGCTCTCCAGGCCTCTGACCTGAAAGATCTAGAGACGAGACGAGAGGAGGAGGTGGACGTGGAAACGCTCTTGACGTTGAATCGACTGTTTGAACCTCCCGAGGAGACGGAAGGTTTCTCGAGGGTAAGTATCATTGACGCGCCCTCCCCTGCTTGGCACCCTGCTGTATACACTCACCGGGCACTGTTTATGGATCTAGACGGCACGCTGGTAGTGTCTGGTACGGGACAACCGCTCTATTTCCCGGACAAGATGAAGGAGACGCTCACTGCATTTGTCAATAGCGGCTACAAGCTTTACTGCGTTTCGAACCAGTCCTGGATTGCCGATGGGCGCAAGACGGAAGAGGAGGTGCGCGCGCTGTTCGAACAGTTCCTCAAGACCCTGGGTACGCCTGAGCTGCCGATGCGCTTGTATCTCTGTCCTCACACGCGTTATCCTTTGCAGTGCTACTGTCGAAAGCCACAGGTCGGTCTTATCGTACCACTCCTGGAAAGGAACCTGATCGATCCGCAGGCATCTCTGTTGGTCGGGGATGCCACCGAAGACGCGACACTAGCCAGGCGCCTAGGGATACCTTTTCAGCACGCAAGCACATTCTGGCAATCGACTAGGGGACCCTTACAACCTGCTCCAAGGGTGTAAACATGGGCACTGCCACGCGCGGCCCGTGAGCTGGGGAGTCGGTGTCGGTCAAACATATCTCTTCGAGGACGTCGAGGTCATCGGGGTCGGTCAGTTGTGGCGGACGTGGTGGACGTGGTGTGCCTGTACCCGAGAGTATCAGACTTGCATCGGGGATGCTGATCGGAGGGAGGCTGGGTAGTTGGATAGGTGGTAAGGAGGAAGGCGGGGAGAGTTCTGGATCCGTCTGCACACCCATGGTCGAGTACGATTTCGGGGCGCTCGCTAAACTGTGCTGCAACCGGGAAAGCAGCAGCACAGAGGATAGGTACCAGACGAGGAAGGTGGCAAGGACACCGAGTCCCGTAGCGAGAGAAAGAGTGAGAGCGGATGGCATTGATTAACGTGTGTACGTGTTTACGTGTTTACGTGTTATGGGTCTATAACAAACTTTCTTAAAAGTCCGCAATCATCCGAACCTCGGCTAGTCGAAACCTGCTTTCTCGACGAGCTTCCTAGATCCTTCAGTAGGCTACGTCTTTCAGCCTCCACTGATACGCACCCCCTCTTTCGTTTCATTTACTAAAGTAACCCTCCCCGGCACAACCCACAAACGGCACCAGCCCTCTGGGCCTTCTCTCGTTCAAGCCAGCTACAAGCTATAGCCCTCGAGGACAATCTCCCCCTAAATCCACTTTCTCTTGTTGCCCTTTCCCTTGGTCTTGGTGGCTTTGGCTGCGGTTGCGGTTGCGGTACCCTTGGTGTCCGCAACCTCCTCGTTCCGGCAATTCACACAAAGGCCGCGCGAAGGGCAGGTCTTCCTCCCATACTTGCAGGGGAGCGTGAGAGCGATAGGCTCCTCCTCCTCACCAACGCTCGCGCGCGCTGTCATGTCCTTCACCGACTCGTCGGCTCCGTCGCTGATGTGCATGTGGTCGTCAGCATCGTCCTGTTGCTGCACAGGGGTAGGGCGCAACCGCTTGGGAGGAGGTCCGGGGCGCGAGCTCGGGGTGCCTTTGACGGCCGGGCGCTTGAGATCGCCTCTGCGCTTGCCCGAGCTCGAGGAAGCGCCTCCAAAAGCCAGACCCTCATCCCAAGCCTCTACCTCATCCTCCTCATCGGCTTCCTCCTGCTGCTTCAAAAGAAGGTACGCACGCTGGCACAACACACCGTCCATGAGCACCCCATCCACGCATACATGCACAATGCACAATGCACAATGCACACATACAAAACACGCACCACTTCCATGACGTCTGAGATGGTGAACTCCGACTTGATCGAATAGATATCGAGGATCTTCTCGGGCTCCATGTCCCAGGTGTCCTCGCGTTGTATCATCGCGCAGAGCTTCGTGAGCCGACGGTCAATCTTGATATCTCGATTGTCCCGAAGCTCTTCCAGCTGCTCCAACGCCTTCTTCTGAAACCGCGTATCGTTCAAGCGCTGCACAACACGCACGACATTAGCCATCGCCACATTTCTAAAGTGTCGGTTGCAAACGGACCTGTGCTTGCTTCAGGCGTCGGCTGGCCGCGTACATGATGTCAAGACCCGTCGCACGGGGATCGGCGCGTACAGCGCGCAGGCCCTCGTCGTTCAGATTGGCCACCACGAGAATCACGTTCCAGGGAAACATGGCCCGCAGGTGACTCATAATGAACTTGGAGACTTTGTGTTCCGGGTCCAAGGGGCCAGACTTATCCAACTCCTCCAAGCACTTGCGCGCAGCCTTGGTAGTGAGGTTCATCAGCTCCGCCAGTTGGTTCTTGATCAGGTCCCCCATCGAGAGCACCACCGCAACTGTCGCCCCGCCCTCCACGTATTTGTCCCTAACAAATAAAACAAAAAAGTGGTCATGCTTCATGCGAGCTCATGCGGGTCATGTGAGCACGCACCTCCTGATTCCGTGCAACATGTTGAACGCCTCGTGCTTCTGCAGCTGCACCTTGTGCTCCTCCCTGCTCATCGTGGAACGAACCCACGGCCCCTCGCGAAGCCAACACAGCCAGATAGATGCCGGAATCACAGCGAATAATCCTCTCACGGTCGTGAGCTGATTGAAGCGAACAATGTTCTTTGTTGCGAGCTCGTCCAACATCTGTGCATATTCGAAATACATGTCAGCCCCGCACCTTCACTCAAACGTACACCTCCACTCACCTGATCGGAGTACTTGCCCGCAAAATCGTACCCTCCCTGACGCATGCTCAAGTAGAATCCTTGGTTCAAGAGGATGTCCGCGGCTTGACGAAGCGTTTTTGTCATGGAAATTGTCGCTGCGCGGAGAGAAGCCGAGTAGACAATCTTGTCCTTGTGCTGAACCCGCAGCTTCCCTGAGCGCGTCTCCCTCTCCTGCTCCTCCTCATCATGACCCCCCTCCTCCTCCGAGCCCTCGAGCGGTATCTCCTTGTCGCGGAATCCCCGAAGATCCACCATCCCGGACTTGGTGTGGAATGACACGCGATACCCGTCCGTGTGCTGGTTCTTGTCCAGGGGGTAGTAGACCCAGTTCTTGGTGCCGTGTCCTTCATCTCCGACCTGATCACCGTTGGTGCCCAATCCAATCTCAAAGCCACCCTCGCCATGCCCCAGCGCGCCAGATTTGCCCGCACCGCACGGGCCAATCCACGCAACCAAGCTGGCCTCCGTGCCATCCCCAAAGCTATCGACGACGACACGCTGCACATAGGCAACCAGGCGAATCATTTCAAACATGCTTCACGGCATGAGCACATTGCGTGTAAACATGAGACACGCACCATCAACTCGGTTGTGCTCGATTGCTCGTCGAACTGGATCCTATGTGTCCAGAACTTACCCGACACCGCTTCCACCACTACGTCGAAAAGGAATGGCCCATTCCCTTCCGCAATCTTGTTGAGACGCATCCAGGTGGTCATGCTGACCTCACCAGGATTGTCCTCGTCCTTCTGCAACACCAAGCTATAAACTACGAACACTCGATGCGCAAAGAGAGTATACGAGTACAATGCTTACATGGGTGTAGACGATCGATTTGGTATTAGCAATGTCGTAGGCATCGTTGTCCTTGACGTAAATGGAAACGCCTGTATCAAGGTATTCCGGATGGACGCGGATACGCACATCCAGGCGCGCCCGAAGTCTGTGCATGTAATCCTGGTCATCCTCCTTGAAGAAGAAGAGTCTCGCGGGGAACTCGTTCTCGGTCTCCAAAACCCCCAAAGCCCTCAGAAGAGGCTTCTTGGGGCGAAGGAGCGATCGAGCACGCGCAGGCGCAGCCTCAACCTCAGCTTCAACCTCGGCCTCCACCCCGAGCACAGGGGCAGAGGCAGGGGCCATATCCCCCATCACAGGATCGTGGACAGATTGTGAAGCCGCATCGGTGTCCATTAGAAGGCCAGCCGGAGAGCGTGTGAACTCTGCAGGCAGCACTTGAGTCGGTCATGGAAGCCCTCTATCCTCTATGGAGCCCTCTCTGGGAATAATGGAGGCCCTCTATCCTCTGCGGAGCCCTCTCTGGCAATAATGGAGGCCCTCTATCCTCTATGGAGCCCTCTCTGGGAATAATGGAGGCCCTCTATCCTCTGTGGAGCCCTCTCTGGCAATAATGGAGGCCCTCTATCCTCTATGGAGCCCTCTCTGGGAA
>JAIXQT010000027.1 GCA_027485595.1 Pseudomonadota bacterium
GGATCCTGACATCCTTCTTGTTGATGAGGTACTCGCTGTTGGTGATGCTGGCTTCGTCGCGAAGTGTAAGGATCGTATCGCTGAGCTGAGGAGAGCGGGGAAGACCCTAATCCTTGTCACGCACGATCTCGATGCCGTTGAGCGGTGGTGCGACGAGGCGATCTGGCTTCACAAGGGAGAGGTAAAGGACCGTGGTAATCCACGCCGTGTTATCGACGCGTACCGACATCACATTGAAAAACAGGAAGAGGGTGTGTTGTTGGAGGAGGATGGTTGTCGCGTCGCTCCCGGTCCAACCTCTCAAGCTGGAGACGAAGGTCGGCAACCGGCTCGATGGGGAAGTCGAGAAGTTGAGATAACAGAGGTGTCTCTTCTTGGGGGCGATGGAATAGAGAAGCGGGTGCTTCATCCCGAGGATGGAGCCCGAGTGCGTATGTCCTACAGGGTGCGCGGGGCTCATGACGGTCTGGTGTTTGGAGTGGGAATTACGCGCGTCGATGGTCTGAGCGTGTTCGGAACCAATACCGATATCGATCGCGTAAAGCTGCCGGCAGCGGGAGAGACCGGAGTGGTGGAGTGTGAGATTCCACGCATCGGATTAGTTGAGGGATCGTACACCTTTGACGTTGCTGTTCATAGAACCGATGGCTATCCGTACGATTATCACAAGGACGTGATCCACTTCTCGGTTCGTTCGGATAAGCGAGAAGTTGGTGTGTCATCACTTACGCGCGCATGGGTCGTCGATGGGGTGAGGTGCTCATGCTAGGAAGCATTCAACAGGTATGGCAGTTTAGAACGCTTGTGGGTGCGCTTGTTCGGCGTCATATAGCGACCCGTTATCGCGGGTCGGCGTTCGGTTTCCTGTGGTCGCTGCTCAATCCGCTCTGTCTCATGGCGGTGTATACCCTCGTCTTCTCCTACTACATGCGATTCAATGGAGGACCCCACTATCACCTTATGGTCTTCGCGGGTCTGCTGCCGTGGATCTGGACGAGCAGCTCCTTGATGGAGGGGACCGCTTCGTTGGTTAATAGCGGGCATCTGATCACAAAGTCGCTGTTTCCCCCACAGGTATTACCGGTCGTGAGCGTTACGTCGGCGATGGTGCATTTCCTTCTCGCGTTGCCGATCCTCGCGCTTTTTTCTCTGGCTGCTGGGGTGTCCGTGTCGTGGACCTGGCTTCTTGTTCCCTTCGTGGTCGCGCTCCAGGCGTTGTTTTTAACCGGCATCGTTCTGGCGTTGAGCGCCCTCAACGTTTTCTTCCGCGATGTGCAACACCTTGTCGGAAACTTCTTAACTCTGCTCTTTTTTCTGTGCCCCGTGGTGTACCCGGTATCGGTTGTTCCTGAGAAATTGCGATTTCTCATCACCTATAATCCCTTCGCGGCCCTGACGCAGTTTTATCAGGAGCTCCTTGTCGAGGGGGTGCTACCGGACGCTGGTGCGGTAGCATACGTCGCGGTGGTGTGTCTCGTCGTGGGGATGGTGGGCGTTCGGGTTCATGGTCATTATCAGGAGCGATTTGCGGAAGCGTTATGACAGCTACTCGACCTATTCATCAGTTGGTTCATACCTTGAGCTACGGAGACGCCATATCCACCGAGGTGCTGGCGCTTCAGAGCGCGCTGCGCGAGCTGGGACTTGAAAGTGAGATTTACGCTCTGCACGAGCACAACCGTCTCAAGGGGCGCTCAAAGCGGTACGAGGCGATCGGAGAGTGCCTTGAGGCCGACATCATTCTTCACTACTCGATCGGCTCTCCGCTCAACGACCTCTATGCGCACTGGGACCGAGGTCACAAGGTTCTGGTGTACCACAACATTACCCCAGCCAAGTGGTTTAGGGGTGTAAACAATCGGGTCGCCGCCGACATTGAACGAGGGCTTTCTGACCTTCCCGCGCTGTGCGCTCGGTCGCACCGCATTTGGGCGGACTCGCTCTTTAACGCTCTGGAGATAGAGTCCCTTGGTTTTCCGTGCTCAGTCCTTGAGCTTCCAATCGCGCCTGAGCGGTGGAATCGCGCTCGGAACGAGGCGATGTACACCCGCGTCAAGCGGAAGCCAGGTATCAACGTCCTTCATGTGGGACGTATGGCACCGAACAAGTGCATCGAGGATGTCATTAAATCGTTCTACTACCTCAACAAGTTTATTGAGCCGAAGAGCACGTTGTGGCTCGCCGGTATCGATACGGATACGGAGCTTTATTCCTTCTCGCTTCGCCGCTTGATCCGCAACCTTGGGTTAGATGAATCGGTAGAGGTGCTCGGAGGGCTCGCGGATGAGGAGATTCGTTCTCTGTACGAGGCTTGTTCGGTCTACGTGTGCATGAGTGAGCATGAGGGCTTCTGTCTGCCGCTTATTGAAGCGATGCATTTCGGGCTTCCGGTTATAGGATACGACGCTGGTGCCGTTCCAGAGACGGTAAGCACTGGAGGTGTCGTCGTCACAGAGAAACGTCATTCGGAGCTTGGGGCGCTCTTTCAAACGCTCGGACAACCGGGCGACCTTCGCTCGCGGATGATCGAGAAGGGGCGTGAGCGGGTTCGCGCGTTCTCCTTCGACACGTTCAAAGCTCGTGTGCAGGATCTCCTCGCCGGTGGACAACGTCAACGCGAGGCACACGGCGCATGATATCCGTTGGTCTCGATCTGAGCGCCCTTGACCCTGGATTCAAGTCGCACGCCCATCGGGGTATCGGGCGGTATGTGGCGGAGCTTCACACATTTTTCGATTCCCACAACGATCCAGAGGTATCCGTAGGTTTCTTTGACCACGAGGCGCTGCGTCGGAATCGTCTTGCTGATAAGCTGGTCTCGCTGGTTCCCTGCGGACGAACTTCTCTTAAGCAGCACGTGGTGTATCCTCGACGGCTCCATCAGGGAGTGATGCGCGACTTCTCATTGTTGCATTATCCGGCGCACATGGACGCTCCGGCGTGGAGCTCGAAGCCGTATGTGCTCACCGTTCTTGACCTCATCCCCCACGTTTTGAAGGATCTGTATCGGGCGCATAAGCCGAGCTGGCGATTTATGGTCGCTCGCTCACTTGAGGTGCTGGCGATCCGTCAAGCGACCCTTCTACTCGCAATTAGCGAAACTACAGCTGATGATTTAGTGCGCGTGCTGGGTATCTCTCGCGATAGGATCGTCGTGACACCACTTGGCGTCGATGAGCGTTTTTTCGATGTAGCGCATCATCGCGATCAGCTGGGTGTCAGTGAAGGAGCAGCTATTCGCTCTAAGCTTGGTATCCCAGCGGGAAGGCCGATCGTGTTGTACGTGGGTGGGCACGACGAAAGGAAGAATATCGGAAATCTTGTCGGGATCGTTCATCAAGCGGGTGCTGAGCTCCGAGCTCGTGGCAAGGTAGCGCCGCTGCTCGTTATGGCTGGCCGGGTTACCTCTCGTGATGAGATAGATCGGCTCGATTCAACGCTCCGCAGGTATGGAATGGAGCGTGACGCGGTCTCGCTTGGGTACGTGCCGGACGATGACCTTAAGGAGCTGTACGCCGAGAGCTCCCTCTTCCTTTTCCCAACGCTCTATGAGGGGTTCGGTTTGCCCGCACTTGAGGCGATGGCTGCGGGATTGCCGGTCGTAGGTTCGAACACATCTTCCATCCCGGAGGTGGTCGGCGAGGCTGGTCGGCTCTTCAATCCCCTGCGTATCGATGACGGCGCGCGTGCCGTTGTGGAGCTTCTTGAGGATGGGGCCATGCGAGAGACGTTGGCGCGTGCTGGAATCGCCCGCGCCCGCACCTTTACGTGGGAGAGGACGGGGCGCGCTACCCTTGAGGGATACAAGCGCGCTCACGCCTTGATTCGAGGACGACAAACGACCGATGCGCGAGAGACTTCTCGTTCGGGGAGTGAAAAGGTTGAGCCAAGCGGAACGTTTCTATGAATCGGTCACAGCGACGCTCGGCGAAGGTGGTGGAGCTCCAATCTCACCGAGCTAGCGGGAGGAGCGCGACGCGCCGCTCTCAATCTGAGTGGATCTTCGTTCTCCTCATCTGTGGGCTTGCCGCGCTTCTGAGGCTCGATTTCATGCGTGCGGGCTCGTTTGTTATCGATTCTGACGAGGCGATCGTTGGGTTGATGGCTCAGCATATCGTGGCCGGAGGGCCGATACCGACCTTTTACTATGGCCAACACTATATGGGGTCCCTGGAGCCGATATGCGCCGCGGGGCTCTTCTACCTATTCGGATCCTCTCCCTTTACGTTGCAGTTCACGCCACTTCTCTTCTCAATTGCCTTGGTTGTCCTGGTGTATCAACTTGGTCGAGAGGTTGGTGGTGTTCTCGTCGGAAGGTTCGCGGGCCTTCTGTGCGCGATCCCCCCGGTAGCTCTTGTGGTCTGGAGCTACAAAGCTCGGGGCGGTTTTATTGAGCTGCTCGTGATCGGAGCGTGGGCGATGTTGAGCACGTTTCGGTGGTTCAAGCGGAGCCCCTCAGACCTCGGCTCTCCCGTCATCATCTGGCTCCTCCTTGGTGCGGGATGGTGGGTCAACAACCAGATCCTGTATTTCATGGTGCCGATTGCGATGTTTGGAGCCCTTCATGTGCTCACTGCGCTCAGATCTCATCAGGTTTCATTCGGACGGGTCGTGGGCATCGGAACTCTCTCCGCTCTCGCCTTCGCTGTGGGGAGCGCTCCCTACTGGGTCTACAATATCAGCCTCGGATTCCCTTCCCTCGGTATGTTCGGATTCGCGACTCCATCTGAGATAGGAGACTATTTCGTTGGATTATGGACAACGGCGTTGCCCATCATACTGGGTGCTAAGCATTTCTGGGGCGCGACCCCAGCTTTTGGTGGCGCGACCGTTATCGTCTATATCCTCTATACGCTTGTCTTCATGATGGTTGCGTGGGAGCGGCGCGAATCTTTCGTTCGGCTCTTTCGGGGGAAAGTAAACAGAGAGTCTCCCCTTGAGTTGTGCTTCGCCCTGATTGGATGCGCGTGCGTTGTGTTCACAGTCAGCACCTTCGGATGGCTCTCCCAGGCTCCACGCTACCTTTTACCGCTCTATGTTGGTCTGTTTGTTATTTGCGGGGTGTGGATCAGCGGCCTCTGGAAGGCCTCCCGGGTTCTCGGTTCACTTGGGCTTATCGCGGTCCTTTCGATTAACCTCATGTCGTGCTTTTGGGGTGGGAGGGCATTGCCGGGTGAGCCCGCTGTCTTTGAGGGGGATCGGGTTCAACGTGATCATCGTCAGCTGAACGCGACACTTCACGACCTTGGGATCTCGCTCGTTCGGACGAACTACTGGATCGGATATCGACTCGCTTTCGAAACGAAGGAGCAGGTGAAATTTCTTGTGCTCCAAGAGCCGCGGCAGGTGAGAATTCCAGCATACGAAAATTTGCCGGCCGGCGTATCAGAGGATCTCGTTCCGCTTCTGCTCGTCCCTTCAGAGCGGTCCGTTTTTGTGGGCGCACTGACGAAGCTCGGCTACTCATTCGAGGAGCGATCGATCGGTGGGTACACCTTACTCTATAACCTGAAGAGACCCGCATTGGATCTCCATCAACTGGCATCCTCTGAGGTTTCTAGTTCCCGCGGAATTGGCTCAACGCCTGCCGAGGCCGCGCTTGATGGCGATGTGTCGACCCGATGGGCCACGGGAGCTCCTCAGCGGGAGGGACAGGTGTTTGAGGTCGTATTCAAATCCCCGCAAAACCTTGCTGCGCTTGAGTACAGTCTTGGGAGCTGGGGGCAGGACTACCCTAGAGCGCTCCGCGTTGAAGTAGAGGATGCTGCTGGGAATCGAGAGGTGCTGCTGACCAACGAGGACTATCAGAGGCTCCTTGCGTTCTGGAAAGGGGGAGATCTCCAATTTTGGTTTGCCCCTCGA
>JAIXQT010000228.1 GCA_027485595.1 Pseudomonadota bacterium
CCATCCTTGTTGCTATCGCTGTAGCCTATCATAACATCTTGCGCTGCACCCTTTGCGCTCAGCGACCTTGCGATTACAGGGTGTCTTAGGAACACACCAAGAATGTCGTGGCTTCGCTCCAGATCGTCTATCGTCTCAAAGAGGGGAACTATCTGAACTGGGGTAATAACATCGCCGTTCACAAATTCGATCAGCTCACCCTCTCTCGCGAGGAGGCACACCGTAAAGAGGTCCTCCGGAGACCGCGTCATGCTCACGATGAAGGATCCTATGCCGTTAGCGCCGTAACTCCGCACGTGTTCCGCCAGAACAGCGAAAAGCTTGCGCGCCTCATCACCTTCCGGCCCTACCGACTGGGAGTGCGGAACGAACGGTCGAGAGCGAGAGATCTCAGAGGAGATAAATGCCGCCCGTTCCTCAGGAGAGATCTCACCCCACGGACGGTCAAATATCTTCGCGCTCGTAACTAATTGCTCAAGCGCCTTCTCAAGCACCGCGCTGTTCTGTCGAATGTCGAGACGAGCGAGGTGGAAGCCGAATGTATGGGCGATCTGAATAGCTGGCAGTATATCCTCTTGAGCGAGCCGCCTGGCTCCTATGGCACTCAATGATCGAGCAAGAAGCGCCAGGTCGGCGACAAGCTCCTCCGATTGGCTATAACTATGAGCCTCTGTTGCTGACGCGGTGAGCGGTATCCTCAAAGCCACCAAATTCAGAAACTGCCGGAAGGGCTCCCCAGGATTCCTATTCACAGCGCTGTCAGCGAGGGGACCACAGATAGTCTTGAGGTGCGTGAGTCGCTCTGTGAATTCGTTTGGCACTATGAGTAAAGCACCAGAGACGCTCAAGCTGGCGGCGAGCCGCCGAACCTCACTACGTTGAAGATCGAGCGCGTGCTGACGAAGCGAAAGAAGGGTCGCTCGAGTAACCTCAGCCGTCACAAACGGATGACCATCACGGTCACCACCTACCCAGTTACCGAACGAAAGCCCAGGAAAAACCGGGCTATCCAAGCTCCCTACCCCATCAAGCCCCTCGCGTCTCCACGCCAATACAAAGCGTTTTACCATCAGGGTGATAACGCGTGGGAACACCTCGGAGAGATAGTGGGTTACGTTCTGCAACTCCGAGAATACATCTGGACGATGGATGAAGACCTCGCCAGTGCGAAAGATCCGTTCAAGATGAGCCTTCACCTCCTCTCGCATGAGATCTCGTTCTGAAGATGAGTACATCTGGTTCTCAAGACGAACCTGCAGGAGGTAGAGGTTACGATAATGCTCCAGCACCGTGGATCGTTTAGCCTCCGTTGGATGCGCGGTCAGGGTGGGACACACCCGAACCCGTTCGAAAAGCTCTCGTATTTGTTGAGCCGAGAGACGTTCTTTCAGCACGGGGAGAACCTCTCTCCATCTCCCCCGCTCGACACGCCGCACCCCTTCCGCGTCATCACGCCTGCGGGCTTGATTAGCGGTATTCTCTTCAACCGTATTAAGGATCTGGAAAGCCAGCGAGTAGACTCGTACGCCGTCTTGCGTCAGCCGATCGACCCCCGTCCAACCGGTTGACCACGGAACGATTCGGGCCAGGTCAGGCTCCCCTAGTTCCGCTAGGGTCTCCGTTAAACACTCGATGAGGAACGAGAGGTCCTTGTCCCACTTAACGAATTCAAATCCGTAATCAGCCATACGCTACCTACCCCGTGTGAACCAGGGTGCCATACGTTGCCGTTTGTTGAAACCGTAAAGAGGTGGCTCAGGGGCGAGACTACAACACGCGCGGCTGGGCTGGGGAATAAACCACGTTCTCTCGTTCCAAGCCCCCGCAGCGCTCTTCGCTTTCAACGCTGAGTGCGTCAAAAACCAAGACATCGCGCGCGTCCCCCTCGCGACTGCGTCGCGAAATGACAAGCATACACGGCCGAAAAAGAGCAGTCGCGCGGCTTTCAAAAAGATCCTTCACCTAGCCAGCAGCCAGAGAATCGAACCAGTATCGATAGGTGTCTTCAAGCGACTGACGGAGCGATATCTTCGGAGTCCACCCACACACCTCCCGAGCATGGTCGATCGCTCCGTAGAGCTCGGGCACCTCGGGACCTCGCATTCGTTGCGGATCTTGGCGAATCTCGACCTTACACCCCGATATATCGATAAGAGTGGTAAGGAGCTCCTCAATAGATACGGCCCGTCCAGAGCCGAGGTTGACCACGCCCTGATGCGTAGTTGCGATGAGCCTGTATCCCCGAACGATATCACGAACGTCGGAAAAATCCCGGCGTGCCTCAAGGTTCCCCACCTCAAGCACTGGAGGGGTTAAGCCTCGAGCAACACGCGCCAACTGCAGTGCGAAATTCGAGGCCACAAAGCGTGAATCCTGCTTCGGGCCTATATGATTGAACGGCCGAGCGATTGCGCACTTGAGACCTCCTTGCCGGCCGTATCGCTCAACAACGAGCTCCGCCATCCGCTTACTCAAGCTGTAGTTGTTTGCCGGCCTCAGAGCATTACTCTCTCGAATCGGCAACTCACTCGGCTGAACGTGCCCGTACACCTCAGCGGAGCTTATAAAAAGCAGCGAGGTTCTTCCCTCCGAGAGCGCGCAGTACCGGGCGATGTTAGCAGTCCCCGCGACGTTAACCTGGAGGGTCTTGTCGAAGTTGCTTTCAGCCTCAGGAACAAAGGCGATACCGGCGAGATGGTACACCACATCCGGCTTTAACCGCTGTAACAACCCGCCAACCTCCGGACCGTTCGTTATGTCGAGAAAGTGCGACTCACAATCACCCTCAATTGGGGTCGAGAGATTTGTGGTTCCTACCACCTCATCGCCACACTCACGGAGATGGTCAACAAGGTACCCTCCAACGAATCCACCGGCGCCAATAACAAGAGCTCGCATCGTATCCGCACTCGACTATAAGGAAACTACGCGGAGAGTCGCTCGATATCCGAATCCACCATCATCTTGACGAGCTGTTCAAAGCTCACCTTCGGGGTCCACCCAAGTTGCTTCTTGGCCTTTGCGGGATCTCCGATAAGCAGATCCACCTCGGCTGGGCGGATAAAAGCTGGGTCAAGCTTGACGTGCTTCTCCCAATCAAGACCGGCGTGGTCAAAGGCCACCTGGACCAATTCCTTCACCGTATGAGTCTCACCGGTCGCGATGACGTAGTCATCTGGAGTGTCCTGTTGAAGCATCAACCACATAGCCTCAACGTAATCACCGGCGAAGCCCCAGTCGCGACGGGCGTCGAGGTTCCCCAACCGAAGTTCTGACGAGAGTCCACGCTTAATACGAGCCACACCGTCGGTTACCTTTCGAGTAACGAACTCAAGGCCACGTCGAGGGGACTCATGATTGAAGAGGATACCCGATACCGCGAAGAGGTCGTAACTCTCACGGTAGTTAACTGTTATATAGTGGCCGTACACCTTAGCAACTCCGTACGGAGAGCGCGGGTAAAAGGGAGTGTTCTCGGTTTGTGGGGTCTCAAGGACCTTGCCATACATCTCAGAGCTCGAGGCCTGATAGAAACGGATCTTAGGATCGACGAGACGAATAGACTCCAACATCCGAGTAACACCAATGGCGGTGAACTCTGAGGTCAAAACGGGCTGCGCCCAACTTGTCGGAACGAAGCTCTGCGCGGCGAGGTTGTAGACCTCGGTTGGCTGCGCCTTCTTCAATGCCGAGATCAGCGAGTACTGATCGAGCAGGTCTCCCTGAATGAGCTCAATTCTGTCCATGATGTGCGCGATTCGCTCGAACTTTTCGACGGAAGCGCGGCGCACCATACCGTACACCTTGTAGCCTTTGCCCAAGAGGAGCTCAGCGAGGTACGAGCCATCTTGACCCGTAATACCGGTAATAAACGCTACTTTCTTATCCATATCTCCTCACCTATCCCGTTACTAGAAACAGTTACATTAAATCCTTGCGCCCACGACGCTTCAATTCATCAACCACCTTGCGCACCTCTTGCACGCTCTCGCGAGCAACGACGAGAATGGCGTCACCTGAGTCGATGATAACGACATCATTGAGTCCCACCGCAGCGATGAGCCGCCCCTCAGACCTTATAACACAGCTCGTGCTATCGATGACAACGGCGTCGCCGCGAATTAAATTCCCGTTCACGTCTGTTGAGAAGTTCTCTGCCCACTGGTCCCATGACCCGACATCGTTCCATCCGAAATCCTTGGCCTCGATCACGATACAGTTGCGCGCGTGCTCGAGCACTCCGAAATCGATAGAGGTGGACTCGAAGGTCGAAAAGATCTCGGCTATCTGAGCATCCACGTCCCCGTTGGGAATCTCAAGCAGCCCCTTTATCTTCATCAAACCTGCGTACATCTCAGGCAGATACATCTCGAAGGCCTTGAGGATCACTCCAGCTCGCCACACGAACATCCCGGAGTTCCATGAAAAGCCCCCCTCCTCAAGATACTTCTGAGCTCGCTCAAGGCTCGGCTTCTCAAAGAAACGCTCCACCCGATACGCCCTGCCCGAAAGCGAACTTCCACGCTTGATGTACCCATAGCCGGTGTGTGGAGTGCTCGGCGGGATTCCGATAGTGACGAGAACCTCGTCTGATGCGGCATGAGAAATGGCCTCTTCGAGAGCCTCTCGAAGAAGAGCCTCATCGCCAACGGCGTGGTCCGCGGGAAGCACCACCATAACTGGATCGACTGCTGGAGATTCTACCGCTGCGTACACCGCGGCAAGACCGATGCAAGCGGCCGTGTTACGCGCTGAGGGCTCGTTGAGAATTTTCACGGTCGGCACGTGATGTTCAATGAGGTGATGCAACCCACTGTGAGCGATCACTCGGACGTCATCGCCCGCGACGAGTGGCTGAATCCGTCGAACAGTGGACTGAATTAAGCTCTCTCCGTTGTCACTAATCGAGAGGAACTGCTTCGGTTTCGCGCCCCGACTCAACGGCCAGAAACGGCTACCCTGCCCCCCGGCGAGAATTACTACCAACGTCTTTGTACCAGTCATACTACCGGGCCTCTACAACGTGAATCTCTCGCAAAAAACTCTCCAGCGCGTCGCTCCACTTCATAGGGGGGCGACCGAGCGCTGCCGTTATGCGCCCGGTGTCAAACGCTGAGAAGGTCGGACGAGTGGCCGGTCTATTGAGATTCGATGCCGTAGTCCGCTCAACGGAAGCAACTGGCCTCCCCTCGAAATGCGTGAGGGCGAGTCGACGAATCTCAGATGCGAAGTCAAACCACGAAACGGTACCTTCGCAAGAGGCGTGGAGAGTCCCCCCTATCGTGAGCCGCGCGCAGTCGAGCAACACCTCCCCGAGCCATCCAGCCCACGTTGGAGATACCCACTGATCATCTACTACCTTCACAACCTCTTTTTCGGCGAAAAGTTTGAGCATGGTGTACACGAAGTTGACACCCTTTTGACCATAGAGAGCTTGCGTTCGAACGATGAGAGCATCTTCACCAAGAACAGCCCGAACACGCTCTTCGCCTTCCCACTTTGAGCGGCCGTATACACTCAATGGGTTCGTGGGGTCATCCTCTCTGAGCGGCCGTCCCAACAAACCATCAAACACATAGTCCGTGGACACATGGATACATCGCGCGTTCGCAATCGCGCACGCCTCAGCCACGTTAAACGCCCCGTCTCTATTGATTCGAAACGCTTGCTCGACCTCTTCCTCCGCCTTATCAACAGCTGTGTAGGCGGCGCAATTTATAACGACATCAGGATGCGCGGAGCGCACCACGTGGGTGACTTGCGCTCGGTCGGTAATATCAACCTCGGCGGCTACGGGCGAAACGACCTCAAATTCGAGATCGGCCGCGCGAGTACGAAGCTCGTATCCTAGTTGTCCAGCACCACCAAAAAGAAGGATCTTCACGCCGGCCCCTTATCCACGGTTCGAGTAATTACTCTCGTAGTAGGAGCGATACGCGCCACTCTTAATCTCCTCCCACCATGGACGATTGGCTTTATACCACTCGACGGTCTTGACGAGCCCTTCACGGAAGCCAGTCTTCGCCTCCCAACCAAGCTCAGTTCGAATCTTGGTCGTATCAACCGCGTAACGGCGATCGTGCGCAGGCCTATCGCCAACAGGCTGGATAAGGTCTTGAGACTTGCCGAGCATCTCAAGGATCATGAAGGTCACATCTCGGTTCGGAAGCTCACAATCAGCGGTACCTCCGATGTTGTAGACCTCACCAGCGCGTCCCTTTTCGGCCACACGGAGAAGGCCATCGCAGTGGTCCTCAACAAAGAGCCAACTTCGAACGTTCATCCCATCGCCATAGAGCGGCACCTTCTTATCTTCCATCGCGTTCGTGATGAAGAGCGGAATGAGCTTCTCCGGAAAATGATAGAAGCCGTAGTTGTTCGTACAACGGGTTACTGACGCGTTGAAATTGTGCGTCTTGCAGAACGAGAGAACCATGAGGTCCGATGCCGCCTTTGAAGCCGCATACGGGCTGGTCGGATCAAGAGGCGTGGTCTCTACGAAATGCCCCGTTGGACCGAGAGAGCCATAAACCTCGTCGGTGGAGATATGAACAAACTTGTTCACCTTATACTTATAGGCAGCGTCTATGAGGACCTGAGTTCCCATCACGTTGGTACTCACGAACTCACGGGCCGACATAATCGAGCGATCGACGTGGCTCTCTGCCGCGAGATGAAACACGAGGTCAAACTTCTCCCGCTCGAAGAGACCAGAGACAGCGCGCTCATCGGTGATGTCGATTCGCTCAAATGCTACCCGATGCTCATCGACTAAGGTCGCTATATTTTTAAGGTTGCCCGCATAGGTAAGGAGGTCGAGGGCAGTAATCTTCCACGAGGGACGCTCTCTGCATAAAAAGTGCACCAAGTTACTTCCGATGAACCCTGCAGCACCGGTAACGAGAACCTTCATTGAAACTCCCCGAGAAGACAAATTAAACAATCGAACCAGTTAGTTACTGTTCGATGAGGTCATACCAACGCCCTGTCTCATACCCCCTAACCCTCCAAAAGTAAAGCCTACGAGGACCTGGCTTTGGTCTGGATTGTTGGTTTGCCCGAAGCCCATATCAGCACTCCAGCAGCGGCAAGAATTAATGAATCGCAGAAGAGCCCTACTCTCGATCACCTCACTCGCATTTGCGTCAAGCCGGAGGTACCCCCCGAGTCGAACCCGTTGGTGTAGGGCTATCTCCACATTACCCTCCAGTTGGCCGGTCCCATTGTCCACGTTCGGGTCCTCATCCGTGTCATCGATGAAGATATACCGCGCGCGAATCATGTCTTCACGGTCATCCATAAAACCCAGAGAGAGGGAGTAACTATGGAAGAGCGCGTCCTCAATACCGTAGTTGGTCTGAGCTCCGGCGGCAAAGTACTTGGATGGGGATAAAGACATCCCCAGGTTCACATCAGAGAACTGATCAAGGCCATCGTTTTTATCAGTTGAGGAGGGATCGTCTTGTTCACCTTGCGTGTTATCTATGAAATCGTAGGTTTGCCGGACCGTAAACAAAGCCAACTGTCGGATATCGCCGCTTCGTAGGTCGATATTTTGAGTAGGCGCCACAAGCATGTTCCGTCCAAAATCTAACACCGAGCTCCCCAGATCCACCATTGGGATCGATTCTCCTTGCGGTGATAGCTCCTCTATCGCTTGAGTTCGCTCGTAGGGCTCCATAAACCGACCATACAACCGCGAGCTGAACCCGTACGAAACGAGGCTCCGCTGCCGATAGCGGTCTATTTGGTCGAAGAGAGGATTATACTCCTGATCCACATCGGGGATGTAGGTATACCGAACATCCGGCTCAATCGTATGCTTCAACCGAACAAGTTCAGACCGTTCGTTTTTCGCCCCTAGGTTGACCAGCCGCGAGAAGGTTCCCCCGCGGTCGACGTCAAAGATGCGCTCGACACCCGTCGACATTCCGTAACTAAGGATCGGTAGCGTGCGGTTACTCGATGACGAGAGCTCAGTCGAACCGTCCGGAAGGGGGGTAGCGGTCGAAGGTAGCATCGTTTCATCGAGGCTATACTCCGTCTGGTGCAGTTCCGCCGAGAACTGTCCCTTCATGTAGTTTGAAATGTGGAAAGGAATTGACGCCTTGGGAACGATATCCGTTCGCCAACCATCATAGCCATCCTGACGGACGAAATCGGTAGCGGTCACTCCGGCGCCCGTAACGAGTTTTAGGCCATAAGGATTAAAACCAAACGGACGGAACGTCGTGCCGGTATTCGCCGTTACTTCAGGAAGTCGCTGCGTTTGAACATCTGGATCGGTCAAAAGCATTTGGTTGTATTCAGCCCGCGCCTCCGCGTTAACCGCGTCCAACACACGCCCTCTCAGAACAGCCGTCGATGTTAAAAACTGCGATTGCTTCTCGCCGATCTCAGGCGCCGGAATCTCTCGCAGAAACAGATTGTCGCTCGTATACCGTCCATCAGCGACGAATTCGAGGGGAAGATTCGATTTTGAATCTGGGGTCCATCGTTGCTTGTAGTAACCTCCAGTTCGATTCGTGTCGATCGTTGGATCGTAGGTATCCTCGACATCAAGCCCCCGCAGACTATCCCCACGGAGAGACTCGTTCGAGTACACAAAGCCACCATTAACTCGATGAGTCCTTGTGAAGATACGTTCGGCTTCAAGGGACGCTCCGACTCGGGTCTTCGTGGCGATAAACGGCGAGACCGTAAAGTCACTCGAACCATCCACGATCCCAAGGATCGGTTGTCGGTAGAGAATACCGTTCTGATTACTGACTCCCCACTGCGGCGGAAGAAGTCCTGAGGCTCGCTCGTTCTTCACTGGGAACGCAAGGTAAGGAGAGTAGAAGATAGGAAGCCCCTCAAAGTACACGCTGGAGTCATACGAGTGCGCGTATCCCTCCTGCGTTATCGTGCATGAGTCAGAGCGAATCTCCCACGGCTTTGCTCCATCTGGACAGTGACACGAGGTAACAGAGGAATCCTCTAATTCAAAATCGAACTCCGATACCTTTCGAGCCTTCGCCGACAAAACATCGAAACCACCCTCCTCTACCTCAAAGTTAAGGTTGGTAAACTCCCCAGTCTCATTCGGAACGTGTAAGGTCGCGGTATCGGCGGCAAGGATCCCCGCGCTCGAGCTGACCACCACATTTCCCGAAACCACTCCTTGCCGGGTTTGGGTGTTGAACGTCCCTTCATCAGCCTGCACTTGAACGCCACTGTCAGAGATGGTTACTCCCCCTTTTCCGACGATCTCGTTCTTGTTTCTATCGAACTCTATGACCGGAGCTTGGAAATCAACTCCTGGGGAGGCCGTGGTCACTCCTCCCGTCGCTTTCTTCATTCGAAGCGCTTCCTCTTGCTTCGTCTTTTTCGTGTCCTCCGAGAACCACATCTGTCGATCAGGCGGAGGTACCTGCGCGTCAACGGAGGCGGTCATGGCGAAAGCACACAAACCGCCGATGACGGTCGCGAAAAGGACGCGCTCGAAAGACAAGCGGTCGAAAAATAATCGCCCGAAAAACAATGGTCGAATAGGAACTACCTTCATTACACCCAGAAACCCACGAGACATGAACCCCCTCACACTAGCCAGGAGATGGCCACGGCGAAAGGGGTTGAGTGCGGACTTTGAGTTTTACCGTTGTAAGCCCCTCAGGAATGGATATTGAGGTGCCATGCGCCCTTTCGGCCCACATATAGAAAGAGCCCAGATGACATCAGCCACCTGAGCTCTCTTCAGCTGCCTCGCTTGAGACCTATCGCAGCTTAGATTCCAAAACCGAAGTTTCTGAGGATAAGCCCCAGCTCCTCTCGCATCGCCGTACGAGGAACGATACGATCGAGCATTCCGTGTTCAAGCAGGAACTCTGAGCGCTGGAACCCCTCAGGTAGCTTCTGCTTGATAGTTCCCTCAATAACCCGAGGACCAGCGAATCCAATCAAAGCGTCAGGCTCGGCGATAATGACATCAC
>JAIXQT010000186.1 GCA_027485595.1 Pseudomonadota bacterium
AACAAGGTCGCTTTAGTAGCGGCTATGAGGAAAACCATTATCATCCTCAACGCTATGCTTAGGGATAAAGTGCATTTCCAATCAATTTAATATTGATTTTCAACACAGCCGCTCCGGATCGCATTCCATGCAAGGTTTTCCGGGGGGGCCTGTCAGGAGACGGGCCGGGCTGGGTTACAAGAATACGCGGCGCGCGGCGGTGCTCGTTCTGCTTTCGTGCCGATGCGTAGAACGTCGCGTCCTAAACATCCCCCTTCCGACCCTGAAACCTCGGCTCTCGCCCCTCAATCAAGCGCTTAATGTTTTCCTCGTGTCGCATGACGATCACAACCGCGATAAGCATCAAGGATACGCTCACTGCGTCCGGAGCATTTGTCACAAGGGCCCACATCGGGACAACAAGGGTTGCGCCGATAGAGGCGAGGGAGACGATCCTCCACAGCCAAAAAAACATGCCGAAGGTAGCCAACGCGACGAGAGATGATGAAGGGTACAGAACGGTGATTACACCGAGGGCGGTCGCGACCCCCTTTCCACCCTTGAGATAGGGGGGCACCGAAAAGCAGTGTCCCAACACAACAGCGAGCGCCGCCGTGCCTGGAAACCATGACTCTCCAACACAAAGCCCGGCAAGTACAACACCGAGAGCCCCCTTCAACGCATCGCCCAGCAGGGTGAAGATCCCCGCTCGTTTACCGACCACCCGCGCCACGTTTGTTGCGCCCACGTTTCCACTTCCACGTGATGTGATGTCAACGCCGTACACCTTTGCGATGAGCTGGCCCGTTGGGAAAGCGCCGAGCAGATAGAACGGGACGAGCGAGAGAAGGATAACTAAGAGATTCATGGCCGCAGTCCCGCGATAGCCTTGCTCCTATCTGCCGCACCAAAAACGTACGAGCCAGCGACTAACGCCGTCGCACCTGCCCGTACACATTCGGCGCCGGTCTGCGCGTTGATCCCTCCATCCACTTCGATGGTGACGTGATGCAGCTTCATTACCTCGAGTTTACTCTTCAGGTCACGAATCTTTCCTAAAGAGCTCGAGATGAACGGTTGGCCTCCCCAGCCCGGATTTACACTCATCACAAGCACAAGGTCGCACACCTCTAGCACATCAACGATGCTCTCAATCGGAGTACCTGGATTGATGGCGACCCCATTCTTCATACCAAGGGAGCGAATCTCCGCCAGTGACCGATAAAGGTGTGGACAGGTCTCTTGGTGAATGATGAGCCGATCCGCGCCCGCTCTCTGAAAAGATTGAAAATGTCGCTCCGGCTCAACGACCATGAGGTGTACATCGAGGAAGGTCTTGGTACGGCACTTGAGGGCCTCCACCATATTGGCCCCAAACGTGATTGGGGGAACGAACGCGCCATCCATCACATCCACATGGAGCCAATCAGCACCTGCGGCAACCACATCATCAACCTCTTGTCCGATCCGAGAGAAATCGGCGGCAAGAATAGACGGGGCCACAACAACGGTAGGGTGAGAATGAGTCATAAAGAAGAGATCCGAAAAAAAGCCCGCTCGAGAGAGCGAATTCAGCCTGAGTACTGTAACCGCCCTGCCATCAACGATCTAGACTGATTATGTTCTAGCAGGGTGGTGAAAAATGGTTCCGTCGCGAGCATTTTGAGAGTTTTGACGAAACGAGGCGGAGACGACGAAAGAACCGGAGGCGTATCCACTGAGATACGCTGAGGATTTTTTCGGTGCCTCCAACGAAGTTGCAGTCAAACTATCGAAATGCGCAGCAGGAAATCATTTTTCACCATCCTGCAAGCAAAAATCATGGCCCATTTCCTGCTACCGCTCCTGCATAAGCCAGGATTGGCTGACTCAACGGAAGAGACGTGGTCGGACATTTTTAGGAAGAGGCGTCCATGGAAATAAACAAACTTCTCTCTCAAACTCTGTCAAAACTAGGGGTTACAGCCCCCACACCAGCCCCTGCTCAAGCTCCCGCCAGCACCGAGTTTACGGGCTTCCTCCAAGGACTGCTAACTCCAGACTCGGCAAACAAGGTCAACGAGGAGGATCTTTTTTCCGCCGTCGTACAGGAGCGGATCAAGAGCTCGAAGGGAGATGACACCCTCAAGAAGTTCCAGGAGATGCTCACTCAAACTAAGGACTCGATGAAGAAGCCGGACGGCCACGTGCCGGTTGAGGACGCTACCAAAGCCGCCCTGATTAAGGCCCGTGAAGCTGGACTTCTGGATAAAGAGGAAGCAGACAAGATTTATTCAGAGGCGTTTGCTGCTGCCCAGCTCGATGACAACAAAGAGGTTCTCTTCGACGGTCGAGGTGGAGGGAACGACCCCACGATCGCGGTCGCGGCGATGGAGCAGGCCCTCCTCCTCTCAGGTGGCGTCATTGACAAATTTAATAATGGCTCGCTCACAGCTACGGTCCGTTCCGTCGAAGAGGTGAGCAATAGCAAAATGGCGGTGGTCGGTGGACAACACAGTGAGTCTGGGGGAAGTGGCGGATTCCTCTACAAACCCGTGTCGGATAATTCGGGCAAGCTCGTTGTCCTCATGCCGTCGAAGCTCGCCGGAATGGTCTCTGGCGTAAAGATTTATGATCCGGCGGGGAACCTTCTTGAGAGTGGTCGGTACACCGGTAACGGAAACGGCGGACGAGACCACTATCGATTTAAAAGGACCGGCGCTGCATACCCTGATGGGCTCTTAGTGGAGGCCACGCTGACCACGGGAGATAAAGTTACCTATCGCATCGGGGAGACGTCGAAGCGCACTGAAAACATAAATCCGGCGCAGAACGACGGCTCGTCATCAGAGTATGACTCCACCGGATCTGACTCCGGGGACACCACAACCGGAGGAGACTCAACGTCAGCCGATGATGGATCCGATGCGCTATAAGCACTGCATACGGGGGGCGGGGTTGCCCGACGGCGACCTTCCTCGCAAAGCTCATGCAACGCCCCCCGCAGGGGGCTCTGAGCGGCGGCTTATCGAAACCTTAGAAGATCTCGCCACGCAAACACCATCTCACTTAATCGGGTCAAGTTCTTGCCCACCATGTCCGACCAATCCAGAGAATAGTCATGGAGGCAACGCGTCATGGGCGTAATCGTTGGAATCATCGGAGTACTTTTGAGCGTGCTCATTGGATTCATGGGACCCGGCGGTCCCGTGTTGATCCTACTGCAGCCGTTCGAGTTCCTTACCATCGGTGGCGGTATCGGGTTCACATTGTTAATTTCCAACCCACCCTCGGTGATCAAGGCTATCGGCCCTGGACTAAAGGACGCGGTGAAAGGAAGCGGCATTGATGCCGCGACCTATCGCGACCTCCTCGGCATCATGGGAACGGTATTCGATACGATGCGGCGAGAGGGAGTTCTGGGTATCGAGGGAGATATCTCTAATCCACACCAAAGCGCGCGGTTCAACCGATATCCAAAAGTAGCGCACAACCATCACCTGATGGAAACCTTCTGTAGCGCCCTGAGACTCTTCGTGGACGGTGTCGTGAATGCGTTCGATCTTGAACGACTCCTCGATAGCGAGATTGAGACACACCATAACGAGGCTCTCCTAGCGCCAACCGCAGTAAAAGCGATGGCGGACGCGTTCCCGGCGATGGGAATCGTAGCTGCCGTACTCGGAATTATTATTACGATGCAATTCCTCGATGGACCTCCAACTGAGATCGGTCACCACGTAGCGTGCGCGCTCGTAGGAACGATGCTTGGAATCTTCCTCTCGTACGGCTTCGTCGGTCCGATCGGCACAAAGATGGAGCACGTAGCACGAGAGCAAACGGACATATTAAAGACCGTGCAGGCGGGTCTCGTCTCATTCGCCGGAGGATCCCCTCCCGCCGTAGCACTTGAGTTTGCGCGAAAAACGATTCCAAGTGTGTATCGACCAACAGCAGAGCAATTAGAAGAAATTATGAAGGAGGCCAAGAAGAAGTAGTTAGTCGCTCTGGCCGGAGCTATGGCAAACGATAAGCCTGTCATCGTCATTAAAAAGAAGAAAGGTGGTCATGGTGGCCATCACGGCGGAGCGTGGAAGATCGCCTACGCCGACTTCGTGACAGCGATGATGTGTTTCTTCCTCTGTATGTGGCTGATTAACACCGCGTCCGTGGTGACGCGAGAAAACATCGCCTCGTATTTTCGCAAACCTTCACTGTTCAACGAAGGAACCGGTATGCCCCTGCTCCTTGGTGGCGCCGGTATCTTGTCAGACGCCTACGTGCCACCAAAGCCTGTCGACAAACGACCCAACCAAAACTTGACTCAGGATCCAGCGCAGAGGATGTACGGTGAGAGTGATGTCGACCGCGACAAGCACTACATCATGGACGGACGAAAGGAACCGAAACCACATCGAGGACCTGATCAGGTCACCGGCCTAAACTCTGATAAGAAGAATGTTGAGGAGATTCGTCGAGAGGTACGGCTGCGGAACATCGCTGAGATGTCCGACAAGGCGGGAGAGGCTCTCAAGAAGCTCCTCGCTCAGAATCCAGCGCTCGCTCAAGCGCTGGGCAAAGTTGAATTCAAGAGCGAGGATGATGGACTGAGGATTGAGATCATGGATACCGATCGGTATTCGATGTTTGACAGTGGGAGCGCGCGAATTCGCCAAGAGGCTGAGCCAGCGTTCCAGGCGATAACTAACATCATTAAACAGTATCCCAACGACCTCGACATCATGGGTCACACCGACGCAAAGCCATTCCCGAGTCGCACCGGCGGGTTCACAAACTGGGAACTTTCATCTGATCGTGCAAACTCCGCTCGAAGATTAATTGAATCGCAAGGCTTCCCGGCTCCGCAGGTGGCGAGCGTTATTGGCAAAGCTTCCAGCGAACCGAAACTACCGGAGGATCCATTTGCAGCGGGCAATCGTCGAATTACCCTGAAAGTTCGATTCGACCCAGATAAAGCGACCGATGCCACATCACCAACGGCCGCCAACGACCTCAGACAACTTCTCGGGTTACCTCCCGGTTCCACTCCTCTGCCGGAACCTACTCTCGATCCGAACGCTCCGGTGCCAACGGCCACACCAAGCGCGACACCAACTCCGACGGCGACACCAACGATCGAACCAACCAAGACCCCGATCACATCACGGAACGGAAGGATCGTTCTTCCTGAAGGCACGCCAATAACTAAAAATCCGGACTACATGCCGCAAGACAAGATATTCGGAAACAGCCCCGTATTAGGAGCGCGGGAGCTCTATAGCGGGCGGTAAAACGGGATCAGCCTCGCTTGCGACCAGGAATGACCCCCTCCCCTCGGGCCGAACGGTCATTGGTCCCCCTCCCCAAAACCCATCTGTCACAAAACAACGACTAACCATAAACTCCCCGTCATGAAACCACTCCTCTACTCCCTCGCGGCTCTCTCCATGGCTATCGGTGTCGGATGCGGTGCCTTCGGAGCTCACGGCCTTCGAGATGTCATTCCCCCTAACGACCTCCAGATATGGGAAAAGTCGGTTTTCTACCAACTCATTCATAGTTTGGCGGTGCTCGTTCTTCTTGGCACTCCACACACTATCTGCGACGATCGAAATTCAACGAGGTCCGCAGTGCTCTTTCTGGTGGGAACCCTCATCTTCTCGGGATCGCTCTACACGCTCGTCCTCACCAACCTGCGATGGCTTGGGGCGATTACCCCCCTCGGCGGGACCTGTTTTATTGTGGGGTGGGTCCTTCTCGCACTTAGTGCATACCGACGACGTGCCATATAACCAAGAGTTCTCCGTCCAGGCGCATGGATGCCATGCGCAATAAGGCGTCCAACAGGGTGGTGAAAGCTGGTTCCGTCGTGAGCATTTTGAGAGTTTTGACGAAACGAGGCGGAGCCGACGAAGTTGCCTTGTCCTCCGAAGCCTTGGCGGAGGGGGCAGTCAAACTATCGAGATGTGCAGCAGGAGATCATTTTTTACCACCCTGCTAGCGCAATTTCTTTCCTTCCATGACGATCCTTTTTCATACCACCTCGCATCGTACTAGGTGAACACCTTAATCCAGTTGCCAGAACCATGCCCGCCGACTTCATTGAGCGTATCAGACGACTACTCATCCCAGTCACGATTGGCCTAGCGGTAGCTTCGTGCGGGGGAATCGGAGGCGGTGGAGGGGGTGGTGGCAGCGAGGGAGATAATTATCCAGGTTACACCGAGCTCCAGGTGGAGCGAGACTCGCTCGACTCAGGCGATCTTACCGATGTCACCTTAACCGTTTACGACATCAATCCGAATGGCGTATTCGTCAAATTTCACTACCCTGCCTCTCTCAAATATCAAGCTGGAAGCTTAATGATCTATTCGGGTGACGCTGACTCATGGGTCACCACAACCCCTTTTGACTCCGTCACGGTAGGAACCGACAAGTATCTCGTGTTGAGAGTTACCCGGCCTCCAGAGGACGAAAGCAACCGAGTAGCAATAAGTTTAACACTTAGAGCGGTTTCCGGGGACCCTTCCGCGTACATCGAGGTCGACCTCGATAACAACGACCCAACCATTCCCGACGGACAGGAGTTCGATAACACCAATCCTCAGTTCTCCAGCGACGATCGCTGGAACATCAGCATCGCGGGCCCCGCAGCGGCAACCCCGACACCGGCCGCTACCGGATCTGCAACCCCAGGGGCGACCGCTACCCCCGGCAATTAAGTGGCCCTTTCTCCAATCTTTGGGTTGAGCATTTCCACCTGTTTAGTAGACTGCCGTTTGAAAGACACGTGTGTGCCGACAAGGTAGTTTCATGACCACAGATTGCGCAGCCCTCGCCGATTCAGACACCTCCTCAACCAAGATAGAGTGCCGCCCCTTCCTCAAATGGGCAGGCGGTAAAACCCAACTGCTCCCCCAGCTCTTGAAACGAACGCCGACGTCCTACAACCGGTACCTGGAGCCGTTTCTCGGTGGAGGCGCGCTCTACTTCGCGATGCAACCGAAGTCCGCGTACCTCGCTGATTACAATCCTGAACTTATTAACTGCTTTGAGGTCGTACGAGATCAACTTCCCGCGCTCAAAGAGGAGCTCAAGAAGTACCGCTACGATAAGGATATGTACTACGAAGTTCGAGAGCTCGATCGCAAAGCGGACTACGCTTCAACAGCCCCTGTCGCTCGCGCGGCCCGCTTCATCTACCTCAATAAGACCTGCTTCAACGGCCTCTACCGAGTCAACTCAAAGGGCCACTTTAACGTTCCATTTGGCGCATACAAAGATCCAACGATCTTAGACGTACCAAACCTGACCGCGTGCGGGAACGCGCTCCAATCAGCGATCCTAACAGTGGGCAGCTTTGAAGATATCGTCGAGGTCGCTGAGAAGGACGATTTCGTCTACTTCGATCCACCCTACGCGCCAACTAGTGAGACCGCGGACTTTACACAGTACGTCAGTGGTGGATTCGATGAATCCTCTCAAGAGATCCTACTTCTCACCTGCTTAAAGCTTCACCAGAAAGGGGTGAAGTGGATGTTGTCGAATTCCAACACTAACATCATCCAAGAACTCTACCGAGGATTTAAGGTAGAGACGGTCGAAGCAGGCCGCGCGATCAACTCAAAAGCCGACAAGCGTGGGCCGATACTTGAGTTGGTTATTCGCAATTACTAACCGATCGGTTTTTGACGCGGTTTCGTGCCGCAGTCGAAAGTGGACATGCCCGAATTGAACGTGTTTGCGGCGCCATAGCCCCAAAAACTAAAAGCTTTCGAGGGTAAGCACACAGACCCCATCAACCCGACGGACACGACGTGTAGCTATTAGGCACTCGCTGCAACTGACGCTCAAACGCGGCAACCTCGCGTTTTGCTGTCTGCGCGACGTGCTCAAGCCCACGAGGCACCTTTCCTTCAAATATCTTACTGAACGATTTGACCAACGCCCGCTTCGGTACCTGTTTCGTCATACAGGATCGAGGGGTCACCTCACACACAAAGTTTTGTTGTGAGCTCTCCGAGAAAGTCATCTCCATCGACCTGAGCGCGGCCGCGCCTCGCGAGAGGAACGGAATGGTAAACTTGCCACCGGTTCCCCTCCAACGTCCCGTCTTGGCAGCGGAAAGTGATCGATTCACCAGCTTTATGATTACTCGACGGGTATAGTTAAATGGGATTCGGAGTGTCTCTTGTTCGATAAGCACGCATGACCCTGGGACCCCCCGGTCCGCGCATACCACCGGGTCAAATGGCACTATGATATCCTGCCCCAGGAAGCTCCAACGTCCAGACAATCCCCCGCCGCTGGAGAAATGAAACTCTGGCACAGTGAATCCACTCCCGCCTGGACCAAATAGCTCTGGCGGAACCGCCTGACCAGTCACTGAGTAGAGGGTATTGAGAGGGGCATAGTGCAGCGGAACAGAGAGCGAGCGATCGCTACTATTCACGACCGAAAAGTAGGTATACGGAGCACCATCCATCACCAGTCGGCACGGTTCATCGACTGACGATAGAAGTCGCTTCGCCTCAATCGTCACCGGACTGCGCGCGCCAAAGGATGTGCCCGTCTCCAGAAGTTCCGCGAATGATATCGCCTCAAGTCCAGAGGAGATGGTGTAAAGAGATGTTGTAATGAGACTAGTCGAAACCTCTCCGTTCTGATCGGTAATCTTCGTTTCCGTGTTCACCTGAATTGGAACGCCCGCGATCGGTGTCTCTGAGATCGATAGCTTGAATACAACCCCAACAGACGGCGGAGTTGGAGTTGGCGTCGGCGTAACCGTCGCTGTATTGGTCACGGTTGCAGTGAACGTCACGGTTGGGGTGTTGGTGGACGTCGGTGTAGTTGTTGGAGTTCTCGATGGCGTCGCAGTTGCGGTCTTAGTTGGTGTATTGGTTTGAGTACTCGTCGGAGATGATGTCGGCGTCCCAGTAGGAGTGACTGTCGGTGTGACCGTTGGGGTGAGGGTTGCTGTAGCTGTAGCTGTGGTAGTCGAGGTACCCGTCGCAGTCGGAGTTCGAGATGCCGTCCCCGTAGGGGTCGTAGTTGAGGTCCACGTTGGGGTTGTGGTGATGGTCGGAGTGGCTGTACGCGTCGACGTAGCGGTAGGCGTCGACGTAGGCGTTGGCGTTCGTGTTGGTGTTCTCGACGGTGTCCTCGTTGGGGTAACGGTCGCCGTTTCCGTTGGAGTCTGAGTTGGAGTATCTGTTGGAGTCGTCGTCATCGTGTGCGTCGCTGTTACGGTCGGCGTCTCGGTCGCTGTCTCAGTCGGAGTTACTGTTGGTGTCGTAGTAGGTGTCTCGGTCTCAGTGCTCGTGGCGGTGGGGGTTAGGGTCGGTGTCGGACTCGGGGTGTGCGTAGTAGTTGGCGTTTCAGTTGGTGTGCTTGTTGTCGTGGCGGTCGCTGTCTGAGTGGCTGTCCATGTCGGCGTTTCTGTCGCCGTCATCGTCGGAGTCTCTGTTGAGGTAGATGTAGGTGGCTCCGTGGGCGTTGGGGTCGTCGTCTCAGTTGGCGTCTCTGTGGGCATCTCGGTTGGCGTAGCAGTCGCAGTGCTCGTTACCGTTTGAGTAGCGGTATATGTGGGAGTTTGCGAGGGAGTTTGTGTCGGTGTTTCCGTCGGCGTCTCAGTCGGTGTCTCACTCGGGGTCACTGAGGACGTCGCGGTCGGTGTGATCGTAGCTGTATCCGTCGGTGTATGTGCTGGAGTCTCAGTCGGAGTACTCGTCTCGGTCGCTGTCGGTGTCTCTGTCGGCGTTCCGGTTGGTGAATGCGTAGGCGTGACCGTCGGCGTCTCTGTTGGAGGAGGAGTCGGAGTCTCCGTCGGTGTACTCGTCGCAGTGGTTGTGCCGGTTTCGGTGGGGGTCGTAGTGACGGTCTCCGTTGGTGTATCCGTTGGCGTTCCCGTGTGCGTCACTGTAGCGGTAGTCGTTGCAGTCTCAGTTGGTGTCCTGGTTGGCGTCTGACTAGGAGTAGTCGTTGGCGTCTCCGTCGGCGTCATCGTGGCGGTATCAGTTGGAGTGAACGTTGGAGTCTCAGTCGGGGTATAGGTTGGGATCTCCGTAGGGGTGGTAGTAGCCGTCTGAGTCGGAGAAGAGGTTGGAGTATCTGTTGGAGTGCTCGTTGGAGTTTGTGTCGGCGTCGAAGTGATAGTTGGAGTCTCGGTCGCGGTGGTCGATGGAGTACTCGTCGGTGTGATGGTTGCAGTCTGGGTCGCAGTTCGCGTTGGCGTCTCAGTAGCGGTGCTTGTCGGTGTCTCCGAAGGGGTAGCCGACGACGTCGACGTTGGAGTCACCGTCGGGGTCTCGGTCATCGTGGCCGTTGGAATGTGCGTGGGTGTTGTTGTCGGTGACTGAGTCGGGGTCGTGGTCGGCGTTTGAGTCGGTGTTGAGCTCGGGGTCTCGGTTGGCGTGCTTGTTGGAGTCTCTGTCGGAGTACTGGTTGGCGTCAGCGTTGCTGTGGCGGTCGCAGTTGGTGTGCTAGTCGGAGTCAGAGTCGGGGTTTGAGACGGCGTCGTCGTTGGCGTCAGGGTCGGAGCAGTTGTTGCCGTTTCGGATGGCGTGCTCGTTGGAGTCTCTGTCGGAGTGCTTGTTGGCGTCAGCGTTGCTGTGGCGGTCGCAGTTGGTGTGCTGGTCGGAGTCAGCGTTGGGGTGT
>JAIXQT010000023.1 GCA_027485595.1 Pseudomonadota bacterium
GACGAAATCACCGCGTCGACGAGTAGGAGCACAAGGCAGCGCCTCGTCACGATAACTGTAGTTTGCCGTATCCTCGTAGCTTTGGAGGTAGGCTTCCACGAGGTGCTCGTACTGCTTGACGCGCTGAGTGCCCTTGCGACACGTCCAGCACAAGAAACCTTGGCTGGGTACCGAGAACTGGCTGCAGCTGGCGCACCTTGTCCCGCCTCCGTGTTGAATACAAAAGTCCGTTGGTGAAATAGCCGACTTGGTGCAGCCGTCGTGAGTGCAGCGCTTGCCGCCTCCGTGTCTTATACAAAAATCGGTTGCTCCTTGAGCCGACTTGGTGCAGTATTCGGCAGAGCAGCGTCTACCGCCTCCGTGTTGAACACAAAAGTCCGTTGCTCCGGCAGCTGACTTTGTACAGTCTGGGTACGTGCAGCGTCTTCCGCCTCCGTGAGCCTTACAAAAGTCCGTTGCTCCTTTAGCCGACTTGGTGCAGCCTTCGGTAGTACAGCGCTTGCCGCCTCCGTGGGCTTTACAAAAGTCCGTGGCTCCTTCAGCCGACTTGGCGCAGCCTTTGTCAATGCAGCGTCTGCCTCCTCCGTGGCCTTTACAAAAGTCCGTTGCTCCGACAGCCGACTTGGTACAGTCTTCGTGAGAGCAGCGCTTGCCGCCTCCGTGAGCCTTACAAAAGGCAGTGGTTCCTTGAGCCGACTTGGTGCAGTTTGCGTAAGTACAGCGCCTACCGCCTCCATGTTGGATACAAAAGTCAGTTGCTCCTACAGCCGACTTGGTGCAGTCGAAGTGTTGACAGCGCCTACCACCTCCGTGTTGGATACAAAAGTCCGTGGCTCTTCCTGCTCCTTTAGTACAGCCTTCAAAGGTGCACCGCTTGCCGCCTCCGTGTCGAACACAAAAGTGCGTTGGCTTTCGAGCAGACTTGGTGCAGTTTTCCGCAAAGCAGCCTCGTCGAGCTCGCTTCGTCGACCCAATATCCGACATCTATCTCTGCCATGCAAAAACAGCACACTTCGTTTTTTCAAGTTGTAAACAAAAGAGTGCATAAAAACAAAACCAAATGGCACCCGACCGAGTTCTTACTCTAATTGTAGGAGGCAAAGCCTTTACCCTGAGTGCAAATCTTCTCCACACCCATCCAGAGAGCATGCTTGCCAAGTGTTTCAGCCCAAATCCGTTAGGCGAGGGCCTATTGATGCGACCAGAACACGACGGTGCCTACTTGTTTGATCGCAATGCAAATCTATTCCAACACGTCGTCCTGCCTTACTTGCAAAACGGATGCATCCAGCTCTCTCCAGACATTAACCCATTCCACGCATTAGAAGAGCTCGATTACTTTGGGTTACTTGATCAGCCCTCGTTTGTGAAGCGAGGTATTACGGAGGCAGAAAGCACGGTGCTTGTGCGGACCTTCTTGGGTCGCCTCTTATGCACGATGCTACCAAACATTGGAGGTACTTTTCTCTTTTTTGCCGAGTCCATCGTCACCGACCCGCTCGCCGTCACAGTGGATGTTGCCTTCCTCCTGACAGTGGTACCTTCTCTCCTAAAATCAATGGCCCTTACCGAGCATGGACTCTGTCTTTCTTGGCGCGTCTTTGACGGTGAAGTTGAATCCTGCAGCCTCAACAAAACCCACCGCTGTGTCCTCTACAATGAACACATTCTGGCCTACACATTGCTGTCGCGCTTCGACGGGCTTGAAGTGACCAAACCCTGCTCCGCCTCGACGCCCTTTGAGACCTACACACTGGCGGGATCTACTGGATCGACGCCATTGCGTTACCTTCATGACGCGCAGCGGACCGAGCTTCACCTTCTGACTGCCGATTCGCCAACACCTCTCCAGATCACCATTACATTGACATACGATTCGCTCCACCGTCACCACAGTATTGAATTGGTGGCGCACAAGACGGGACCATGGAACACCTATCTGCCGCTCTACGTGTGCGCAGTGGCCGTGCCGATTCACGACAGCACCGCGGTGTTTGAGCGCCTCGCCGGGATGCACATGCAAGAGCTGTTGGCGCACGTGCACACGCAAGACCGTTTCCACGTGATCGGCCCCGGTCAGGGAATGCGGGTCCACGATCGGGCCTTTTACCGCGGCGCCCGCGGGGTGCGCTTCCCCACGGATCAGTACCGGTACGTGGCGCTGCTTTTCGAAGGTCACCAGATGAGTGATACCCTGACCGCCAACGATCCGGCCTCGAGACGTCCCAAGTACGGCTCGACCGGAGCAAGCTCCAACCAGACGACGCGCGTGGTCACCGCCAGCCTGGGGCGTACACGCCGGCTCTGCCGCATGCAGGTCGTGGCCATTAATCCACGATAAAATGCATTTAGTAATAAGGGCGACCGTACGAAGGCTGGTAGCCCGACGAGGATGGCGGAGGCGCCATGCCCGACGAGGATGGCGGAGGCGCCATGCCCGACGGGGCGTAGCCGGTGGCGTCAGTACCCTTGGGTTTCACGACTAGGTCGTCGCCAAAATCTGCAGGCAACGTGGTGTTGCTGATCACTCTCGCAACAGCTTGGCGGAGTTTTTGCCCATGGTCGGTGACAAAAAACTCTTGTACGGTGTCCGAGGCCGTTTTCGCGTCTCTCGCAGCGGTTTCCGCAAGTACTCTCACCGCATCTACTTTAGAGGCGAGATCGGTCAACTTCGTAGCGGCCTCACTAAACGCAGTAGCCGTCTCTTGAAACTTTGCGTCGTTCAGGCTGGCAGATGTTAGCTTCTTAGTGATTTCCTTGAGCTCCGCGAGCTCGGGGCTATCGCCGCAGCAAGGGTCCATCATCATGTACCCACCCGAGTTGTACGCCTTGTAAAGCTCGCCAAGAGCACGTGCTTGCGCGGGGTCCATTTTGCTAAACATGTCTCAATGAATGAATCCTCTCCTTTGGTTTGGACAAGATCCAAGATTTTTTTTCGTCAAGGATTCATCTTCTCTGCCAGATCTTTCAGGGCCTGAGCAACAGTGTTCCAGTCGCACAGATTGGTGAACGCCGACTTGATCTTTTTCAGCTCCTCGAGTTCGGGGCTCGGGCACGAGTACTGCCACATCATGTTCGCGTTGGGCATCATTGTCGTACGCGCGTTGTACGTGTCGACCAGCCTCTTGATATCCTCACGCTGTGCACGGCTGTAGTAGTTGAGTGCGCTCATCTTTCAGTGACTCCAGGCAAAGATAATAAAATGGACATTGACGAATCATGAATGAATCACAAACTTGATGCCGGGTTGCTGCTCGACAAGGTCGGCAAAGAGGGTGTGGTAGGGGAGGGTGACGCAAAAGCTCACGCGGTGGAGATCTTCGGGCGCGGCATCGACCAAGGCTTCCTTGAGCAGCTCACAAGAGGTTTCGGTATCCAGAGGCATCCCGTCGGCCACCAGATTAAGGGCACGATGACCTCCTCGCAACGCCCTGACGATCTTGATGACAAACCCAAGGTGGTACGACTCGATACTCTTGACTGACAGCGTGTTCAGCGAGGGCATGGCCCCCTGGGCAAGTGCGCTGATCAGGCCCAGGCGGAAAGCGATGCCCAGGCGAGACCAGTCGAGGGAGAGGCACTCGAGCATGAGGAGTGGTGGCCACACCACGTCGGTCATGTGAAGGTTATAACTGCTCCGGAGGTGGCGCATGCGTGGCTTGACGAGGCAGCACTGGAACAAGTCGTCGTACGTCACATCCCCTCGCACGTTGAGCTCGCTTATATCGACCACTTCCAAGTGTTCCAAGTGGTCGAATGTCCAGTTGATGGTGGCCTTTTCAAGGAACAAGACCGTTGCACTGCGGAGCGCCTTCCACAGGGGTTCATCGGCCACGAGGTAGCGCCCGGTCAGGTTCACCTTTTCCAGCCTCGGCAGGTTCTCGAGGACACTCGCTAAGAACAGGACAGGGTTGCAGACCGAGTGCGTGCGGGTCCCGAGGTTGAGTACGGTATGGCATTCGGGGTCCATGACACCGACAAGGGCCCGAAGGCTCTCGTCGTCCGGAAGGCAGGGGAGGATCATCCGCTTGCAATCGTAGAGGGTCAGGCCTTTGAGCTGCACCTGGCGCTTCTGCATGGTCCTCAGGACGCGCTCCATGCCCGTCCAGGTGAGAGGGTGGGCGTCGTTCAGGATGAGGTGACGCAGCCATTCGGCATGCCCGCCCTCCATAAAGCACCGCAGCGCGTCCGTGGTAACATTCGTGTGGTGGAGCTCCAGCATGCTCACCGGTGCTCGCTTGCTCACCGATGTCAGGAACGAGATCCAATCACTTTCTTCCATAACGAGCTGGTGCAGGTTGAGGTGGTGCAGGTTGTCGAGGCGACCTGTGTCAAAGGTAGCGATCTGCGAGGATGGGGTCGTGATGTGCATCTCCACCATCCGCATCCCTGGTTTTCGCAACCACCTCGCGAGGTGCTCTGTGGTACCTATAGTGGCAATGGCACGGATCGACGGCATGTGATTCGCGGCGTCCTCACTTACACCCTCTGCCCCAAAGAGGTGGATCCTTTCCAGATTGCGGAGACAACTGAGGAAGCGCGTCACTCCGTCCGTGCGCTGGAGTGGGTTGTTGGAGAGGTTAAGGATTCTAAGGTTCTGGCACAGCGCATCGGTAGAGAGCACGGACTCGCCCGGTAGGTCACGGACGCGGCAGCCGACACACTTGAGGTACAGGAGTGGCAAGTGCCGTACTGCACGAATGGCGTAATGAAAGCCTCCGGAACCCAGATGGTTGTAGGAGAGGTTGAGGGCCTGGAGACGTGACAGGGATGCTAGTATCTCGAGAGCCCCGAGTGTCTCGAGACGGTGCTGGGTCAGTCCACACAGGGAAAGGTCGAGTGAGACGAGGTTCCTCCCTCGTACCGCTCCTAAGTAAGGGATCGCGTTGGGGCGGAGTCCGACATGGCTCGCCGATGGTGTGACGGCCCTGTAGAAGCGTTCCCACTGCCACCCGTGATAAAAGGGTGACTGGAGGGAGCGAGTGTGGGTCCGGAAGTGATCCCGCAACCCCAGGCAGGTCGCTCTCATGCTCAGAGCATCCTTCCACGAAAGCCACTGTGCCAAAGGCACAAAGACGTGCTCGTTCACATCGAGGAAGGCAGGCATGGCGACAGAAAAAATGTCCTGTCATAATTAAAGTAAAATTACATTGAATGGTCAAGTACTTTCCGCCCAAGGCACACCGGGCTACGGACCCTTACGAGCTCGTCAAGTCCGACCTGTGCGTCCGACCCTCTTCACTCAAGGGGTGGTGTGGGAGGCCACTAGGCAAAGGCCTCTTTGCAAAACGCACGTTTCGCCCCGGTGATACACTAGGGTCGTACTACGGGGTGGTGCTCACGCGGGATGAGTACCTGCGCACGCTCGAACGTCGCAAGCGTTTCAATGAGTATATTTTGCAGTTAAACAATGATGCTTACATCGATGCTGAAAAACCGGTGCACGCCAATAAGCTCCGTTTCATCAATGCCTCAACCGGAACTGGAAGAAAAAATAACGTGCGCTTGCTCACAAATGGACAGTACCGCGTCATTACCCATGTTGAGCCTGGCGAAGAGCTTCTGGCATCATATGGAAGGACCTATTGGCAGGCTTTTCGGCGTGACCGAGTGGATCCTCGGCAAGAGAAGCCTTCCCAGCACAGAATCTCCAAGCGCCTCGCCCATGGTCGAGGTCGAGCTCCGTGACTATAAGAGCGTGCCTATTGATATTACCGACTGGTTTACCATACCTGACTATTCGCGTCCCGCGAGCCTCGTATGCGAGAAGTAAGCTTGGGTGTACGATTTTCGGACCCTCCGCGCCCTATTTTTTGTCCCACGATTAGCAAGAACACAACACACATCACGACATGTCAAAGCTCTTCAAGGGCCAAAATTACAGGTTCGATGAACTTCCAACGTTGCGACCCATCTCTTTCCCGGGAAACGGAGATCTGTTGGGTGTCCGTAACCTGACTGCTACCTCTGTCAAAGCGGGTCCAGTTCGCATTTCCAAGTATGGTAACGTGGTAGGGGTGTGCACTCTAGATGCAGTGTCGTGTATTCTGAGCAGTAGTCTGACTTCACCGACCATTCATGCTTCGATGCTCGAAGCAGTGGGATCCAGTCTCGATGTGAACATAGGCATCACGACGGTCTTGTCGTGCTCATCCTCGTCAGTCAACGTGACACTAGGAGTCACCACAGTCTTGTCGTGCTCGTCTTCGGCAGTCGTCATAGACACACCGCTTCGCCTTTCGAGCATTCCATCGGCAAAGGCCTCCAACGTGTTGTACTTTGATGCGTCTACCAAAGAAGTCAGCTACGCCGCCCTCGGTAGTGTTACGAGTGATACTACGGCCGACACGGGCAACTTTACCACTCTCAATTGGACCACCGGTAGTGGTTCATCCCTGACGGTCAGAGGCACGGCAGCACTCTCGACACTCAACTGGACGACCGGCACCGGCACCTCTTTGACCATCAGTGGCATTGCTACCGCCTCTATGGCCAATATTCAGGCATTGAACTGGACGACCGGTAGCGGTACCTCCTTGACCGTCAGTGGTATTGCCACCGCAGCCATCGGCAATTTTACGACACTCAATTGGACGACCGGTAGCGGCACCTCCTTGACCGTCAGTGGCATCGCCACCGCCGCTACCGCCAACATTCAGGCGTTGAACTGGACGACCGGTAGCGGTACCTCGTTGAGCATCAGTGGAGTTTCTACCGCTTCCACGGCGCACGTGACCGCCCTCCATTGGACCACTGCCAGTGGGACTTCGTTATCCGTTACCGGCGTTGCGACAGCCGCCACGAGTCACGTGAGTGCGATGTACTGGACTACTGCGACTGGAACGTCGCTTTCGATTGGTATCGCAACAGTCACCACGTGCAATGCCGTCAGTATGAACTGGACAACCGCTAACGGCACCTCTCTGACGTTGAGCGGAAACGCAATCGCTAATAATGGGACCTTTACGACACTTTACTGGACGACAGGGAGTGGCGTTACATTGAGTCTCAGTGATAGTCTGACCCTTCCCACCGTTAATCTCTATACTCTTTGCGCGGCAGCGTCCAGTGTAGACATGAAAGTAGGAACCACGACCGTGTTGAGCTACTCGTCCTCGGCGGTGACGATCAACACACCTCTCAAGCTTTCTGGGATCCAGTCGGGTGCTACAACGAGTGCACTGTACTTTGACGCTACTACGAAAGAAATCACCTACGCGGCTGTCAGCACCACGAGTAGCGATACTTCCTCCGCCACCGGCAATTTCACCACACTCCATTGGACGACTGGCAGTGGCACCTCTCTGAGCGTCAGTGGGATTGCCACTGCCGCCACGGGAGATTTTACTACTCTGAACTGGACCACGGGTAGTGGCACGTCACTGAGCGTGAGTGGGATTGCTACGGCCGCCACGGGCAATTTCACGACTCTGAATTGGACAACGGGGAGTGGCACCTCTCTGAGCGTCAGTGGGATTGCTACGGCCGCCACGGGCAATTTCACCACACTCCATTGGACGACTGGCAGTGGCACCTCTCTCAGCATAAGTGGCATTGCCACGGCCGCCACGGGCAATTTCACCACACTCCATTGGACAACGGGTGCTGGCACGTCACTGAGCGTGAGTGGTATTGCCACGGCCGCCACGGGCAATTTCACCACACTCAATTGGACCACGGGGAGTGGTACGACGTTAAGCCTGAGTAGTAGCCTCACTGCACCTATCGTAACCCTCTCGAGTCTTTACGCGACCGACTCGAGCGTTACTGTAGCAGTGGGGACAACCACTGTACTGACATGTTCATCCTCGGCAGTAACTGTCAGTACACCTCTCAACCTGTCGGGGCTTAAGTATGGAACCGCTACCAGTGCATTGTACTTTGACGCTACTACCAAAGAAGTCACCTACGGCGCAGTCAGTACCACGAGTAGCGATACTACCTCCGCGACGGGGAACTTTACTGATTTGAACTGGACAACGGGTAGTGGCACCTCTCTAAATGTGAGCGGGATTGCGACCGCCTCCACGGGCAATTTCACGACTCTCAACTGGACTACGGGGACTGGCACGTCACTGAGCATCAGTGGCATTGCGACCGCCGCCACGGGCAATGTTACCACTCTTAACTGGACAACGGGTAGCGGTACCTCTCTCAGCATAAGTGGAATCGCCACCGCCGCGACGGGCAATGTTACCACTCTAAACTGGACAACGGGTAGCGGTACCTCTCTCAGCATAAGTGGAATCGCCACCGCCGCGACGGGCAATTTTACGACACTCAATTGGACCA
>JAIXQT010000067.1 GCA_027485595.1 Pseudomonadota bacterium
GGGTCACGTGTTCGATTCACGTAGTCGGCTCCAGTTATAATAAAAAATATAGAAGGTAGTTATTGCTTTTCCCCGCCACAGAAAGATCTTAAAAAAAGCAGTTAGCGCTTTTGTTGCTGCCGTAGAAATCTACAACAAGCCAGATTTTAAATACCGCGAAGAATCCTTTTCAGTTCTTGCAATCAATGGATGGGAGCTTCTTTTAAAAGCAAAAATCGTCAAGGATAACGACGGTAAGATTCAGAGCATCTACGAGTACAAGAAGCCCAAACACGGAAGAGCCCTCAAAAAGCCTCGCATTGAAAAGAACCGCTGTGGCAACCCTAAGACCATAAACCTGGCTGATGCCATCAATAAACTTTGCAATCAATCGCCACCGCAGCTTGATAAGGATGTGGCAAAAAATATTTTCGCTTTACTCGAAATCAGAGATAACTCGGTTCACTTTCTGAATAGTTCTTTTGAGCTTTCAAAAACTATTCAGGAGCTGGGAACTGCCGCCTTGAAGAACTTTGTTTCTGTCTGCAAAGACTGGTTTCCAGATGAAGCGATACTCCAAAAGTATAACTTCTACCTAATGCCACTAGCATTCGTGCGAGATATCACTGAAGCCGATGCATTGCCGCTGAGCGAATCAGATGATGATCAGGGTCGCTTCCTTCGCTATATCAAGAAAGAAGCCGTTGAAGCGAGTAACGATCCCAAGGCGAAGTATGCTTTCGCCTTAGACATTGAGATTCGTTTCAAGAAAGGTAAAGGGATTGACTCGCTCCCTATCATGATTACAAACGATCCCAATGCACCTATGGTTCAGTTAAGCGATTCTGAGTGGAAGGCGCGATTCCCACACGCTTATCGCCCATTGCTAGCGACACTACGAAAGCGATACGTAAACTTTAAGGTCAGCTTGTTTGACTCGCACCTACGTGAGTTTAAGAAGAACCCGAAACTTTGTTACCAGCGATATCCAGACCCAGACAACAAAAAAGGCGTTCCCAAATACTGGTACGCGTCTGGAATCATAGAATCATTTGATCAGATTTTCTCTAAGAAATAGCAATGCCACGACTTGCTTATGCACCTGTAAACAGTAGCCCTACCACCTTACGCTGTGCATCGACATCCTGATCTAAATATCTTTGGGTCGTAGCAAGGTTGCGATGCCCAAGAAGCGCTTGAACATCTCGGAGCGAACCACCAGCAAGCGAGATCTTTCGTGCCGCACGACTAGCGAACGTCCGCCTACCAGAATGTGAACTTAGACCCGAAAAGCCAAACTTGCGATACAATCTAGCAAAGAACACAACGACAGCGTGAGCACTGAAGCGTTCGCTACGCTCTGAAACCACAACATACTTACTAATCGTACCCCTTCGCTCTGTCAGATACTCGTTCAACTTTTCTCTTAGGGCTGGGCTCATAAAGACCACCCTACCAGAACGACCCTTGGACGCTTTGTCTTCAAGAGCAATACTCTCTGAAAGATTACCATCAGCGTCAGTTATCATTGAAATCTCAAGGGAAGCTATCTCCTTCGCTCTTAGACCGTTCAGTGACAGCAGAAACATCACCTGATTGCGAAGACCGTTCCTAGACCCTTCCAGAGCACCTAGGACAGCTTTGATTTGAATATCTGAGAGAATCTTTGCTTGACGACCTAACATATAACCCCCTGATTCATTGTCTTGAGGGGACTATCGTATTGTCATCAGTTTTAGATGAGGTCTGCCCGTGGAATACTGGAAGCCCAAGTGGAATAAGTCACTTACGGGGTGCTGATGACATTTTACACAAAAGCTCATCAGAAATCAGGGTCAAGACCAGCATATACCGTGGGGCTCAGACTTCACCCTCAAATACTGTTCAATCCGTCGTCCTAGAGCGATATACAGCGGTTATAGCTAACCTAAGAACCCGCTTCAACGACCCAGAATCTTTTGATTATAATGGGTTATCTAATCGCTATGCCGAAAAGACCGCTTATACCAAGAAAGTTTAAATCAAGAACCAAGGTCAAAGCTCCATCGGCTCGCCCACATACTACTTATCAACGCAGATGGTTCTATCAGAAAAACAAGAAGCTGCTTGAACACTCAGTTAACAAGACTTTTGAACAGATTCTGTGGATGTCTGATTATGAGTTTAAAGATTGGATGACACAACTTCGCAAGGTCGTACTTGAGATCTGGGACACCGATGGTGTGCCCCCAACCGTTGGGCAAGATGAAAAAGACATCATTGATCAGTTTGAGCGCATTGAACGCTTCACTGTTTCGGGGTTTCTAAAACAACAAGCTGGGAAACCGAATCAAAAGATAGTTCTTAACACTTCAAAGATTGGCACAGCAGCTAACCAGTGGTTCCCCACGATGATGGCAACCAAGATCAACTACACCGCTGACTTGGACAAGGGAGTTTCAATCTATGATCATTTTAAAGACGAAGCGCTTTTCAAGAAGATGCTTACGTACGGGAACAGGCACTTCAAGCGTGATTCTTTCTATCATTACTCTCATGTCGTACGCCGAAACGCAGATGATATAAAAAAGTATCTGTTCAGTTGTAAGACAGGGGGTGAATGGATCTTGAAGTTTGAAGCACAAGCAAAAACTCTCCGGAAGAAATACGATTATTGGATTTCACCTTATGATATCAAGAAGAAGCGTACAGGATACAATGAGGATTCGTGTAAAGCAGAATACTTAACGATTTCAAGAAGAGAGCTACTGAAGCTGCCAATACCAAAGCAATCAAAGGTAAATATAAAGGACAACCAAAAGGCATCGCATTTCTGTATCCGTGTTTTTGAGAAAGGACAGCGACTATTTCCGTTAGGATTTAAAGCGTTTCGGGTATCGTTTTGCCAGTACGCAGTGAACTTTCCACCACTCACGGCAAAGTTTCTTTACGAAAGGTATCTTGAACGGCTCAACCTAGAAAAAGCTATCATCTGGGACCCGTCTGCTGGCTGGGGTGGAAGAATACTGGGCGCAATGGGTATTAGGAAAGACTTCAAAGTTCACTATATAGGCACCGATCCGAACACCGATCACAACACTACCGAGGGAAGAACTAAGTACCATGAACTGGCGGACTTCTATAACTCAATAAGATCTGGCTTGCGAAGTAGTAAGAAAAAGAGCCGCTCTCCCTCTGAACCAAACACATACGAGATCTTTCAATGCGGCTCAGAAGAGATGTCAGGACAACCTGGCTTTCAGAAGTACAAGGGAAAAGTCGATCTAGTATTCACGAGCCCACCCTATTTCGGGAAAGAACTGTATTCAGAAGACCCCGGACAAAGTGCGATAAAGTTCAATGAGTATGATGGCTGGCGCGAAGGTTTTCTAGTGCCAACTCTCAAAACCGCCGTTGAATGGCTTCGTCCCGGTGGCTACCTTTTATGGAACATAGCAAATGTAAAGTTCAGCAATAAGAAACTTAGACTTGAAGATGATAGCTGTCGTGCTCTTAAAGATCTTGGAATGGAGCGAGTTGAAGTTCTCAAGATGGCTCTTGCTAGTATGCCCGGCGCGAACCGATTGGATGTTTCAAACACTACCACTACAGAAGAGATCGTCAACGATAGTTCGGGCACAAGAACCGTCAAATCAAATAGGGGTAAAATCAAAGCTGGTCATGGGAGTTGGCTTACAGATGATGACGGCATTGAAAGACCTGTAAAGTATGAGCCGATCTTTGTCTATAGAAAGCCAGGCGGAAAACAGAATGCGAAGCAGTCAGCGATTGATTTCGCAGAAGGTCTAACAGACCTTACTAATGATTTTCATCGGGCGCTTAGTAGTGAGAAAATCAATCTCACTTGGATACGAGCGATATACTCCGCGCTTGAGAAGAGAATAGCCGAGGTGAAGGGTGCCGATTTATATAAGACCTTCAATAAACTGAAACACCATGATCTTTTCATTACTCCGAAGCAGCTTGAAGAAGGAAACGCAACCATCCCACAGTTCGCACAACGTAAGGTAGCTAACCATTCCAGCAAGAAACTTGTAAGCAAGAAGGTCATTGTTCAGTTTATTGAAGAAAGTAGAGGCAAGGTCTATCGCTTCTTTGCTTACGCCGAAGTCTTGCCACCTCAGTCTGGTGATAATCCTGGAACAGCATGGGTTAAGATCTCAAGCAGCAAGAAGCTGGCTGAAAAGTATTGGGGTCTTACTATGGAGATTAAAAGAATAGATATTTTACAGGTTGGTTCCGCGCCATCGCCATTTCTTTACGTCAATGGAAGCTGGTCATACCAATATTGAGCAGAAGGTCAGTACGATGAATGAATATAAGGAAAAGCACGACTCCGGCTTATTAGTATGGATGGAGCGAATAGAAACAGTAGTAGATGAACAACAAATCTCAGGGATGATGTTTCATCTTAGTGATTTGTTTATAGAGGTTTTGATCACATCACCATTTAATGGCTTTAATAAGGAACTCCAACTGTCCCCGTATGCGCGGAGAGAGATTCCTGATGGCTTTAACAGTGATTACGGGCGCAAAGTAGGTAAAACTCTCCTAAAACAGCTATACCTTAAACATAAGGAATACGCCGCTGTAGTTAAAGCAAACGAAGACAAAGAGAGCGAAGACCTAGTTAGAACGATGAGCGACGAAGACCCTTCGTGATTTTTCATCTGGTTCATCGTCTTCAGAATCCAACTCATAGATTTTGGTAGTACCGCGCTTTGATGTTTTACCTGAAATGAGATCGTCAACTTGCCTCTCTACATCATCCATAAAACTTCCATGCAACACAGGTTCAATATCATTCTTAGCAGCCGACCATTTTAGCTGAGCTTCCTTGATACAGGTGATACCGTTGCGTTTTGCATACGAGACAGCAAATCGTTCAAGTAAGCTGAACCCATTTTCTCCGAGATTGTCGGGGTCAATACCCAAGAGCGTCATTATCTGTTGAACTTTGGTGAGTGGCGCTTTGCCCTGTAGTTTACGATTGTGATTTTCAACTTTTCTAACTTGAGCAATCAGATCAATGAATACTTTTTCACTGTCTCGCAGTTTCTTTGAAGGTTTCACGCAGTCATAGGTCACAGATACGCCAGTTTTGCGAGAGTTGATTTCAAAAAGATCAGACACAAGATTACAAATGAATCGAATATCAAGTAGTGCTTTCTGATTTAAAGCGTCTGTGGATTGATCCGAAGTAAATGTAATATTTGAATAGGTCGAAACACTTTCAGACGACGAATATATTCCTTCCGCTAAGTCTGCCCGCTTTTGATTTGAAAACGGGTGAGCGATAGCCTTGGCATCCTCTCTAGTCATATCAGGTAAGATTTTTTTATCTTTTATAGCCCGCGTGAACTTAGTTTCTGATAGCTGCCTTAGCTCATTCAAAGTAGTCCAACACGGTGGAAGACATTTTTGAACAGATGATTTGCGAAGGAATGATGTCTCAGCAATGGCAACTAATCGCTGCGCTACGCGTGGACCAAATGAAAGTTGATTGATCAAGACATCGTATGCTTGCTTATCGTTTCTGAAGTCCTTGCGTGCCTCAATCAAGAGATCTCCAATAGCGAAGATACTTTCCAACGCTCTGTGCCAGGTTTGCTCAATCCGAGCCGCATAGGTCTTGATCTTATCTCTGCTTGTCTTGGATAGCTGTGCTTCTGCGGCTTTAATATGGTTGGTCATCAGATTTCCTTCTCATGTAGTCCATTCATACAATCGGAACCACAGACAGAAATCTTTACTTAAAAACATCCACTGTTTCAGTAGGTTGTCTTTCCAAAGCGACGCCGGCGTCGCCCCTCACCTCAATGCGTTTGTACTAGCGATTAAATCAATACTGGATGGCTTGGTACTATGACCGAAAAAAGTTCACTTCCAACGATTGGAACACTCACACACCTACTAAATATTATTGATACAGAATCTAGACATTCTATGAATAAGGAGTTTCTGAGTGAAGTTTGAAAGTGTTTGTTTTGCAGAAAATAAAACTGCCCTCAAAGAAGCGATAAGACAGTTAGTTCTATCGACCAATCCCATGGTGTTCGGCACCTGCGTTTTTAATGACTATGCCTCTGTAGAGCGCGGACGATACGCGCTAAGAAAACTTCACGGTAGAGCTGACCGGAAACTATTTGGAAAAGGGTTTAGTAAGATATCGCCAAAACATAGAACCTTCTTTTTCGCCTTTCCAGAACACATCACGTCGAATCTGCACTATCATTTGTACATTAGACCACCAATGGGCAAGCTAGACCGATTCGTGGAAATAGCTCCCCAAATATGGGAACAGATATGCCCATCGGGGAACTTAAAACTAGACTTGATTACCACTGAAGCAGACCTACGAAAGGGCTCCTACTACATTACGAAGGATTGTTTCGTGGAGATGAACTTTCAGAACTTTATCATCTCAAGTGAGTTCTGCTTCTAGGATTTTAGTTAAGTGCCCGCATCCGTGGGAAACGACACTAACTAAAGTCGGCACTATAGCGGTTTCCAATAACCGCAGTGCCATTCTTGCATCCAGAAGCTGAAAGACTGAATCAATGAAAGTAATCCACGAGCAACGCGAGTAAAGAACTGAGCAAAGCGAAGTTCTTTGTTTCTGCATCCCGTTCAATCAAAGAATATAGAACCTGTATAGGAACAAAGTCGATTAAAGAGCATTTTCGATCTCCATTTAATCAAGCAGCCTAAGATACTGTCAGCCTTTGAGTCTTTAAAACCTTGATTCTGGATACTGCAAAACCTCACAACCTGCTATCGTCTAATAAATCCATGCTTAAATACGCCACTAAAAAACAATCCAAAGAAATCTATGCTCACTTCCGTGGGAACAAAGCGTGGTTCCCACATATTCGTAAAGACTATCTTGAAAGAATGATCGCCGCTGAAAACGTCATCTATCAAGATGGCATAGTGATCATCTACAAACGATATCAACGAAAGAACAAGGTCGGCACATCCAAGACTACCGCCCAGAAAGACGATGTAATGCTACATCAGATTTTGAACGTAAGACCTGGCTCTGGAAAAGCGCATAAGATCTTACAGACTTTTTTCAAGATGATGAATGCTCCGGTCTGGTTGACAGTACGAAAAAGCAACTCTCATGCAATCAAGTTCTATCTCAAGAACGGCATGAAGAAAGTTGGAATCACAGCATGGCTGAACGGTTCTATGCCTGGGCTTGTATTTCGTTACGATCAATAAAAAGAGCATTTCCGAGACTTAATCCAAATCACTCCAGTCAGCTTAACCTGATCCACATCGGCGGTGGATTTTCCCTGTCCTATTAGCCTCCTCCTTATAAATAGACATAGAAGATACATGAACTGAGGAGATTCACGCCCTATGCCAAGATCAAAATGTAAAACCCGCCAGCTAAGATTGTTGCTGCCAGAGGACTGGATACCAGAGCTTGATAGTTTAGCAGCTTCCCGATTCCAAACCAGACTTGGAACAATCCGCTACTTCTTGAGAAAGCAAATGAATGAAGAGCTTTCAAACCTTGCTGAACACTTCGATCAAACCGAAACACTCCGCAAAACTCATCGCCGACTACAGCAGCACATTCAAGATCGTGAAGGATAAACATGGTAAAAGTTATTTCCAAAACAGAAGCAATCAAGATCTTAAATCAGGTTGAGGCACTTGAGATACTGCAAGAAGCTATTGATAGAAATGAGACAGTTTCTTCCAAGCAGACAAAGATCAATCGTTTCATAAATGCGATCCAGAAACAGGTAAAGGAAGACCGCGATGTAATCTTGATCACGGTCAAACTGAGATAGGCAGATGAAATCTTTCCGACAGGTCATTCATGACCAAGCCGCAGCCAAATCATCTAATAAGACCATAAAAGAGAGTATCGCCGGTAAGGGTTACGCCGCGGCGCAAAACCGCCAGCACCAGACCCTTAGAACTCAAGTAGTATCCAAACTGTCAGCGATTCAAAACGATTGCCGACTGGCTATTCAAGAAGATGATGATCGCAAGCGCGGTGAGTACCTGTTTCGGGTCATCTTTGAACTCGCCGCAGTTCTAAAGGACTTCGCAGAGATGTCTACTCGCACCAATAACATCAGCGCGATGGCAGTCTTTGATCAGGAAAGTTTAATGAAGGAACTTGCGCCTGTTATCAAAGCCATTACGCAGAAGCGTTAAACCATTCTTGCCTGGACCTAATCTGTTCAAACGTCCATAACTCATCAAATCCATTGACCATTCCAGCACTTAGTGGTCTACTACTACCGTTTTGTTTCTATTAAGACCTATTAGACAAACTGTGAAGGTAAGAAAGCAAATGGAAGTTCAAGATGCTGCCGAGCAGTGGGTGTCAGTGGAGCAGATTGCTCAACACTTAAATGTGAAAGCGTTCACCATTTACAAATGGCTTGAGCGCAAAGACATGCCTGCGCACAAGGTCGGAAGACTTTGGAGATTTAAGATTACCGAGATCGATGAGTGGGTGCGCGAAGGTAGAGCTGGCGATGGCAGCGAAAGAGATTTAGGGAACAAATGAACGAAGCGGAGCAGATCGAAGAACAACTAGTAATCTCTCGAAAGAGAGTTGCAGATCACGGAGAGGTCTATACTCCAAAAGCCATCGTGAACGCGATGCTCGATCTAGTTGCGCAAGAGACTGAGCGTATCGATTCACGCTTTTTAGAGCCCGCATGTGGAACCGGAAACTTTCTTGCAGAAGTTCTTCAGCGAAAGCTGGAAGTCGTAAAGAGTCGATACAGTAAAAGCCAATCTGATTATGAAAGATATGCTATACTCGCGATATCTAGCATATACGGTATAGATATTCTTGAAGATAACGTGATGCGATGTCGTGATCGCTTACTTGATCTTTTTAAAGATCACTATCAGAGCCTCTTTAAGCAAGACATCAAAGAAGATTGCCTTAAATCAGCAAAGTTCATTCTTGAGCGTAACATTGAATGGGGTGATGCGCTCACTTTAATGACAGTGGGATCGAAGCCCAAGCCTATCATCTTCTCTGAATGGTCTGCGGTTAATGGCACCATGCTAAAACGAAGAGATTTTTCATTTAAGAATCTATTACAGCATGAGGGTATGCGAGACCTGCCTCTTTTTTCCGACCTCGGTGAGGACGTTTTCATTCCAAGTCCGCTTAAAGAATACCCGCTTGTTCATTTTCTAAAGGTTACCGATGCAGATTGAAGCAAACTATAACCCTGATGTTCTGACCTGCCTTGCCAATCTCAGTAATGATGAAGTTTTCACTCCACCGGCTCTTGTTAATCAGATCTTAGATCTTTTGCCATCAAAGATCTGGGGCGATAAGAATGCAACCTTTCTCGATCCCGCTTGTAAATCAGGGGTGTTCCTACGTGAGATTGCAAAGCGATTGAACGATGGGCTCAAAAGCGAGATTCCTGATCTTCAACAGAGACTAAATCATATCTACACCAAGCAACTATTTGGGATTGCAATCACCGAACTCACATCACTTTTATCTCGTAGAAGTCTTTATTGCACAAAGACAGCAAATGGAAAGTATTCTGCCTGTTCAGCGTTCAATGATCAGCAAGGTAATATTTTATTCAAGAGAACCGAACACACTTGGCAGAACGGAAAATGTGTTTTCTGTGGAGCCAATGAAGCAGAATATGATCGAGGCGAAGAACTCGAAACACACGCTTACAAGTTTATTCATACCGAGAGCCCTGAGGAGATTTTTAAAATGAAGTTCGATGTGATTATAGGCAATCCGCCGTATCAAATGAGCGACGGGGGAGCCAAGGCAAGCGCAACGCCGCTTTATCATAAGTTTGTTCAACAAGCGAAGAAACTTAAACCTCGTTACCTCTCAATGATTATTCCGTCGCGATGGTTTTCGGGTGGAAAAGGGCTAGATGATTTTAGAAAAGAAATGCTCACAGACCGACGACTTGGTATTCTTGTAGACTATCCTAACTCCGCAGAGTGTTTCCCAGGCATAGATCTTAGTGGAGGTGTTTGTTATTTCCTATGGAGCAGAGATCGCCCGAGTGATTGTGAAGTCACTACAATCATGGAGGGGAAAGTTTCTTCGATGTCTCGCCCGCTGCTCGAAAAGGGACTTGAAACATTTATTCGCTACAATGAGGCAGTATCAATCCTTCACAAAGTTTCATCATTGAAGGAAGAGCCTTTTAGCAAACAAGTGAGTTCACGTAAGCCTTTTGGCTTCAGTACTGATTTTAAGATGTTCAAGAAGCAGCCTTTCCAGGGGGCAGTTCAACTAATCACTTATAAAGAGCAAGGGTATGTGAGTAGGGAGCAGATTGCGCAGAATGTGGGATGGGTCGATAAGTACAAAGTATATATTTCCATGGCTTATGGCGAGCGCATTTCATCTGACTATTGGGTTCTTGGAAAGCCATTTTTAGGTGAGCCAGGCACATGTTGCTCCGAAACGTACCTCGTAGTCGGACCATACCCTTCAGAACGACAATCTCGAAATGTTATGAGTTATATTTCTTGTCGGTTCTTTCGTTTTCTAGTGTTACTAAACAAACTTACCCAACATGCAACATCTAAGGTTTATAGTTTGGTGCCCACTCAAAACTTTGCTGAGAGTTGGACTGATGAGAAGTTGTATAAGAAGTATAAACTCACAACGAAGGAGATCGCATTCATTGAGTCTATGGTTCGCCCCATGGAGCTGACCAATGACTAACGAGTTTTTTCCCCCGCGCCCCGAAGCATCACCATCAATCTACGCTTATGTTGATACGCATCCACAATACAAAGGGCTACTGAAGGTTGGATACACTGCTGGTGATGTTCGTGCGCGAGTAGCAGGACAGTATCCAACGGTGCGACCGGGAGATCTGCCCTACAAGATAGTCCTTGAAACATCAGCCATGCGCACTGATGGCAGTGCTTTTACAGATCGTGATGTCCATCGCTATTTGAGAAGTCAGGGTATTAAGAACCCTAAGGGTGAGTGGTTTGAATGCGAGGTTAAGCACGTTAAAGCAGCGGTCATAGCGGTGCGTAAAGGTGAACTGAACTACGAAAGTAGACATCTGACTTTCGGGTTAAGACCTGAGCAGCAAGAAGCAGTTGAAAAAACCGCCCAATACTTTAGTAGTTTCAAGAAAGAGAACCGCAACAAAGCCCCGCATTTTCTGTGGAACGCTAAAATGCGGTTCGGTAAGACCTTTGCTGCTTATCAGTTGGCAAAGCGAATGAACTGGAAGAAGGTTCTAGTCTTAACATTCAAACCTGCTGTTCAAAGTGCATGGGAAGAGGACATTAAATCCCATGTCGATTTTCAGGGATGGCAGTTCATAGCGCCGGATGGTCTCACTTACGATCAGATTGACAAGAAGCGTCCCTTTGTCTGTTTCGGTTCATTCCAAGATTACCTAGGGAGAAATAAAAGCACTGGTGGTTTAAAGACAAAGAATGAATGGGTTCATGCAATCAACTGGGACTGTGTTGTCTTCGATGAGTATCATTACGGGGCATGGCGTGAGAATGCCAAAGATCTCTTTGAGGCAGAAAGTAAACAAGAGCAAGAATATGCGCAGGGCATTGGTGTTAAGGATTTTGACGAAGCAATCCTGCCAATAACAACCGACCATTATCTCTATCTTTCTGGTACTCCATTTAGGGCTCTTCAATCAGGTGAGTTCATCGAAGAGCAGATCTTTAACTGGACTTATTCTGATGAGCAGCGCGCCAAAGTAAACTGGAAGGGTGAAGACAACCCATACAAAGCACTTCCAAGAATGGTTCTACTTACCTATCAGTTACCCGACTCCATTCGAGAAGTAGCAATGCAGGGCGAGTTCAATCAGTTCGACTTAAATACTTTTTTCTCGGCAGAGGGTGAAGGTGATTCGGCAATCTTTACTTATGATGATGAAGTGCAAAAGTGGCTCGATTTAATCAGAGGTTCTTTTCTCGCCACTACTGTTGATAACCTGAAGCTAGGTGCAAAGAAGCCGCCGATGCCGTTTTCGGATGCACGATTGTTGAGCGTTCTCTCGCATACACTATGGTTCTTGCCAACGGTTGCATCGTGCCATGCCATGAGGAATCTGTTGCTTGAAAGACAAAACAAGTTCTATCACGATTATGAAGTAATAGTTGCTGCAGGCACTGAGGCAGGTATTGGTGCAAAAGCGCTTCCGCCACTATTAAAGAAAATGGATGATCCTCTTAAAACAAAGACGATCACCCTTTCTTGTGGAAAGTTAACGACTGGTATCTCCGTAAAGCCGTGGTCGGGAATACTAATGCTTCGTAGTTGTTCATCACCTGAAACATATTTTCAGGCTGCTTTTCGCGTTCAAACACCGTGGGTCATTAAGAACCCCGATGATCTGAACCCAAATAAGGAGCAGATTCTCAAAGAAGAGTGTTACGTTTTTGACTTTGCGCCAGAACGTGCACTTAGGCAGATTGCAGAATACAGTTGTCGATTAAGCGTAGATGAGCAAAATCCAGAAAAGCGAGTAGAAGAGTTTATCAGCTTTCTGCCAGTTCTTGCCTACGATGGCAGTTCGATGAAGGAAGTTGATGCTGCTGGTATTCTTGATATGGCTCTGAGCGGTACAACCGCAACTCTCCTTGCTAGACGATGGGAAAGTGCGCTGCTGGTAAATGTTGACAATCGCACTTTGCAGCGACTTATGGATGATGAGGGCGCGATGCAGGCGCTCATGAGTATTGAGGGCTTTAGGAATCTTAATCAGGAAATAGAGACTATTATTAACAAGTCCGATTCTGTTGCGAAAACAAAGAAGGAGGCAAATGACCGCGAGTTGACTGAGAAGGAAAAGCGCGAACTTACCGAGGAAGAGAAAGAGTATAAGAATCTTCGCAAGCAGATTCAGGAGAAACTGATTAAGTTTGCCACCAGAATCCCAATATTCATGTACCTCACTGACAACCGCGAGCGGTCTTTAAAAGACGTGATTACACAGTTAGAGCCAGGGCTCTTTAAGAGGGTTACTGGTGTAACAGTAAAAGATTTTGAACTGCTGGTGAGTCTCGGTGTCTTCAACAGCGCCTTGATGAATGACGCCGTATATAAGTTTAAGCGCTATGAAGATTCAAGCCTTGTCTATACGGGCATCAATCGACGTGAGGGCGAAGATGTTGGGCTATACGATACAGTGATATCTGCCGGCGAGTTTGCAGGTGCTGCCATTAGGGAGATTGAATCAAGGTAAAAGGTAACAGGAAGTAAAGTATGACTTTACCTGATTATGAAACATTGATGTTACCGCCGCTAAAACTCGCATCTGATGACAAAGAGCGGTTTATTGGTCAAGCAGCGCAACATCATGCGGATCTGTTTAAGTTGTCACTCGTAGGTGGTGAGCGGACAACAAACGGACAATCTACTTATATTAAGAATCGGGCAGATTGGGCACGTACCTATCTTAAAAAGGTTGCTCTGCTGAGTCCGCCGAAGCAGAGGTATTCCCGAATGATGCAGAACATATTCTGGCGGTGATGGAGTGTATGAAGAATAGGAAGGCGTCGGCTGCATAAACCGAACTTATAGGGTCATGGAGATATAGTTCAATGAGTGAAGAATCCTCAAAAGAGACTACTAGATCTCTCTTGATAGCCTGGGCGAAAAGACAAGATAAGTGGGTTCAACGCTTGGTCGACAGTGTTGCGGCAACTCGTTCTTTTCCTAGTCAGTCAGAGCTGGGTGATATTTATTCTGCTTTGTTAGCTGAGAAGCAGCTTTCAACTTTCACCACTGCGGTTGATGTGGCTGCTGTTCTTACAGAGCAGACGGATACAGCGGCATTCCCATTTACCATCACTGAACTTTGCCACTTAGGTGGTGTAAACCGCCTAATCGCTAATCAGAAAATAGAGTTCAACAAGAGGTTCACTGTTATCTACGGCGAAAATGGAGTGGGAAAAACTGGGTACGTGCGTATCCTGAAACGACTCGCCGGTGTTAGGAGCGCGGAAGATGTTCTTCCCAATGTGATGAGCAATGCCCACGTTTCAGGTGAAAGAGCCGCTATGAAATATGACGCAGGTACTGGCAGCGCCGAAATAAAATGGAGCGACGAGTCAAATGTCGCCCCATTCAATCGCATGGCAATATTTGATAGTAGAAGTTTGTCATACCACATAGATTCAGAACTGACTTTTCACTATATCCCCAAAGAGCTGTCATTATTGAAGATAGTTCATGATGGTATTGAAGCTATTCGTACTCTTCTTGAAAAAGACCGCCAGACTCGGGATAGGAAAGGCAACGTTTTCCTCCCTCACTTTACAAGGGGCACAAAAGCCTACGTAGCGATTGAAACGCTTGGGGCATCAACCGATTTGGACCAACTCCGTGCTATATGCGATTCGTCGGATTCATCTGCATTAGATACGATAGCGCGACAGATCTCCGCTTTAGAGAGTGGTAACATAGAATCTGAGCTTCGGGTTGCCACCGATGATAATGATGCTTGGGCAAAACTGGTCAACCTATTTAGCCGGGTTGCTGCACTGAATCTTCCGTCCCTACTCGCGCTGCACAAGAAGATTGAGGACTTAAAGGCACGTAGTGCTACTTTAGTTGAAGAGATGTTTTTGCAGCAGGAAATCCCTGGGGCTAAATCAAAAGCATGGGAAGGTTTTATTCGTAGTGCTAACAGCTATATCGTTGAACATCTGGGCGAGGAATATCCAGGAACCGACTGCAACTGTATTTATTGCCTTCAGCCGTTAAATGCAGCCTCTGTTAAGCTGATTGCTCTTTATCGGAGTTATGTACAGGGAGAAGTTCGCAAAGAACTTACTGCCGCTGAATCGGATCTAGCGCAGAAGCTCACTATTGTGAACCAAGAAGACCTTGTCCTTTTGCGTTCATGGTTAAGCAAAAGAGCAGCCGATTCCAGTTATCAACATTCTATCAAAGATTTAAAAAGCGTCCTTAACACACTTGATGTTCTTGAAAGTTTGGATTCAGCGTCCAAAGAGAAAATGTGGGCAGATCTAGAGGCTGCGATAGCGAATGCATCTGATTTGTTGCCCACTCTGCGTAGTCGTGCGGATGAATCCAAGAAATCCTTGACTGCACTTTCTGGGACATCGGCAGACCAAAAGACACATTTAGTGCCATTAAAAGCGCAGCTAGCAGAGATGAAAGATGCCGCCGAGTTGCGCAGGCAGATTACTGAAGTTTCCTCCTTCGTAGCAGAGACAAAGTGGGTAGACCGAGTAGACAAAGTTCTAAGTGGATTTCGCGCACTATCTCGCTCCCTCACGGAGCTTTCTAAATCAGCTAGCGATGAAGTTATCCGTAAAGATTTTGAAAAACATTTTCAGGAAGAGAGCGCAGCTCTTCGCTGTCCTGCCGTTGTCCTTACCTTCCCCGGACGAAAAGGGGAAACGGCGAGACATAAAAGTGTATGTGATTCTCATCCCATTGCGGATGTATTGTCTGACGGAGAACAAAAGGTAATAGCTCTTGCAGATTTTTTGGCAGAAGTCTCGGTTAGTGAACATAATACCCCTTTGATATTTGACGATCCGATTACTAGCCTAGATTATAAGCGAATGGAGCATGTCGTCTCGCGTCTCTTTTTGTTGAGCCAATCGCGTCAGGTCATAGTCTTCACCCACAACATTTGGTTCACCGTAGAACTGATGCAGAAGTTTCAAGATTATCCAAAGGAGTTTCGCTTTATTGAGCTTCGTGAGGACGTTGATGGCAAAGGTTTTGTTTCACAACAAACGAGTCCACGAGTAGACCACTGGGATGAAATGAAGAAGTCGATCACTGAAGTGATCGCTGCGGCAAAGAAGACACAGCCCGGGGTAGTGCAGGATGCTTTGATAAAGCAAGGTTATTCAATGCTCCGCAGCCTCTGTGAACTAGCCGTGGAAGAAAAGTTATTGCGTGGGGTTGTCCGACGGTTTGCGCCGAATATAGCCTTAACGAAACTATCAAAGATAAACGCTACCGGCATTCAGTTAGTGCAGGACCACGTTTCTCCAATATTTGAAAGATGTTGCAGAAGACTTGAAGGACATTCGCAAACATTGGAGACCCAGAACATTCGTGCATCATTGACTGATTTAGAGAATGATTGGAGTCAGCTGCAAGATACAGTTTCTAAACTTTGAGTTAGCCTTTTTGCCTAGGTGGTTTTCCCGCTGACCTCCGACTCTTCCCCAATAGCTTCTTGATCTGATTGCGCGTCTTGCCCACTCAAATCAAAGTTCCTTAGTTCGCCATCTGTTTCAATAATAGCCGTGGTTTTTGAACTTTCCGCCTTACCTTGCGCTGGTCTATACGCTTGTCTCTTTATCTTGTGTGCTTTTAATCGGGCAGTAAGTCTTGAATAGGTTTTCTGAAGCATCTGAACGCTAGTACCCATCTGTAAAGCAAGATCGTAGAGATCTAAACTTTCACCTTTCAGGAGGCGCATGGTTGCGTAAAAGATTCGCAGCGAACCAAGACATCGCTTATTGCCATCTTTATCCTCATTTACACCCGCATCTACCATCCAAGCGTTAAAGCACTTCTTGAACGATCCAACTTTACGACCACGATAGTCAGTGAAGACGTATCCGTTTTTCTCATCGTGCTTAAAGCTGTATTTCTTTGCCATCAAGGTCATTCGTTCCCTGATGCGCTGAAGGTATTCTCTACACTCATCGTTTGCGACAAGCGTTCTATATTTTGCTTTACCAGAGACATCAAAAAGAATGCTTGAATGTCCAGATGAATCTTTATCTTCCCAAGTAATATCCCTCCACTTGAGATTCATTAGCTCTGTGACCCTTGCCCCGCAGTTTGCAGCTATCAAGACATACTGATAAACCATGAACCTTTGATGAGCTTCACGCTCGCGCTTCGTATCTTCAGCTTCCCTAATACGCCTGCGCCCAGCCGCAAGCATCTTCATGTATTCTTTTTCTGTGAATGTAGATCTTGGTTTCCAGGTGATATTTTCAGTCCTGATCGTTGGTGTTTCGTTTTCGCCAAGGTATCCCCGATTTACAGCAAACTTGAAGACTGCTCTTAATGCCGTTTCTTCGCTGTTAAGCGTGGAGGTTGTGGGAACTCTCCCTTTCCATGTTTTTGGGATCGGTGATTTAACTACCTTGCCGTTTCTTTCATAGATATTGCGTCTTAGCTTTGAGCCCGGTCCGGTTATCCAATAGGTTTGCCGCCATTCTCGATACGCTTCTATCTGTGGTCGTTTGATATCACCGATCAGAGTATCATCGAAGAATGTTTTGAAATAACGCTCGATCATCAATCGGCGATTGTCCCATTTCGCTTTCTTGATCTCCTTTCTTTCAAGTTGGGCACGAAGCAAATGTAGGTACTCATCAGCAACGGCATTGAAAGGTTTGGTTTTAACTGCCAGACCTTGCTTCTTGCGAAACTCGTATTGGAGGTACTTTTCGATGGCTACTGAAGCTGCCTCATCCTTATCACTGGTTTTAAGCGATTCTTGTACGTACCCAGGTCGATCATGGAATGTAAATCTTGCGTAGAACTTGCTTGATACGTTCTTTCTTCTGAATACCTTTATTCTACCGTTCTTGAGTTCAAAGTAATCGACCCAGAACTTGTGATCTGCCATTTCTATATCATCCGCTACTGACACATTGACCCCTTTCTGACACAATCAGCGTTGTCAGAAGGGTGAAAACCTATTGTTTTCTATCGGACTGACACAAAACTGACTCAAGTATTTTGTAATGGTTCTTCAGTTCGGATATTGAAGTATCGGGATAAATGCGCGATACTATTGGTTAATATTTTACCGTCTGAAAGACCCAACGCGAGAGATGTTAGTTCGTAATGAAGGGGTCGCGTGTTCGATTCACGTGGGCGGCTCCACTAATCCCCCTCCCCGTTCGCAAGCGGGTAAAACCTCAGGCTCTTGAGAGTATGGGGAGCCAACAACCCCACTAAGAATAACCAGGACCGCTCCTATCCGCTAAAGCTCGGTCTTTTCTTCTATGTAGCCCCCCGGAACCGCCGCCTGAAAAAATCGCTTTATGGACACGCAGCTATGCTGCTATACTACAGGTATCTGGTGAATTTGTAGGAGGCGTCACGGTCCACCACATCCACAGCGCTGGTCATTATTTTCGACATCACGCTCTCTTCTGCGCTTTTGATTCCCCCCAATCACATCGACATACCAGCCCGGCTGGGTATCATTTTGTCGCTACCGTAGTTAGTCTATGTTCGTTTACGCCTAATGGAGGAACCCACACCGTATGAGAAAAAACCTCGCTGTAGTTGGAGCAACGAAGGACGAGTCCCTCACCATATCAAAGCAGATCGTTCAGGCCTGCGAAGAGGTAAAGGCTACTCAGGTTGTAGTGCTTGACGTGGCGTCAGTGGCGGGCTTCGCTGACTTCTTTATCGTGGCGAGCGGACGCTCAGACCGACAGGTCCAAGGAATCACCAACAGGGTCATCGAGGAATTAGCTAAGCTCGGCATCCGTCCCCTCTCTGTCGAGGGATACGAAGAGGGTCAGTGGGTACTGATCGACTGTGGAGACGTCGTAGCACACGTCTTCTACGAGCCGGTTCGTTCCGAGTACGATCTTGAGAGCCTCTGGATGAGAGCTCGAAAGCTCGATCTCGTTCGAGCTGCGTAGGAGTTCTCTCCCTCTCATCAGGCACAAGAAAGCGCCTCAACATCGTTCTATTTAGGCGCCTTTACGCGCTACACCGATAGATACGGGCTCATACCGGTAATTCAGGTCATGTCCTCCTTCGCGGTTTTTAGTCACCTAAAAAGCCAGAAGCCTTGTTCTGCCTAGCTCATCATGTCACGATCAGGGCCCGGTTATTTGTAAACGTACGCAGAAGGAACCATGTACCACGGAGATCTTGAAACCAAGAACGAGCCTTTCAGCTTCATGAATATCTTTAAGCAGGGGGTATTCTGGTCAGTTCATCTTGCGTGTCTCGCGGTGATCTGGGTCGGCTGGAGCTGGACAGCGGTAGCTGTCTGTCTCGCTCTCTACGTGATTCGGATGTTCGCCATAACCGGGGTGTACCATCGCTATTTCTCACACCGCTCGTACGACACCAGTAGGGTATTTCAATTTCTCCTCGCGTTACTCGGAACAACAGCGGCGCAAAAGGGGCCGCTCTGGTGGGCATCACACCATCGTCACCACCACCGCCACTCGGACACCGAAGAGGACATCCACTCCCCTATCGTTCACGGCATCTACTTCTCTCACATCGGTTGGGTTTTGAGCTCTCAATTCCTTGAGCCCCGCCTTGATCTCGTAAAGGACCTGACGAAGTACAAAGAGCTCACCATTCTAGAGAAGTATAATGTAGTTCCGGTGATCGTTCTCGCCGTGTGCACGTTCTTCCTTGGTGTATACCTCCAGAGCGCACATCCGGAGCTTGGAACGAACGGTTTGCAGATGCTCGTGTGGGGCTTCTTCATCAGCACTGTACTTCTCTATCACGGCACATTCTGCATCAACTCATTCACGCACCTGATTGGAAAGCGACGATTCCCTTCTACTGACCACAGCCGAAACCACTGGCTCCTCGCGCTCATAACGCTCGGAGAGGGGTGGCACAACAACCACCACTACTATCCTGGCTCAGAGCGCCAAGGATTTTACTGGTGGGAGATCGACGTGTCTCACTACATCCTTAAAGCGCTTTCATGGGTCGGCTTGGTGTGGAATCTTCGCGTCCCACCTCCCCGCGTGTATGAGGCCGCCGGAAAACTCTCGTAGTGCGTTCTCTCCATGAGAGAGATCATCGCCGGTCCGCGCAAGCCGCGATACCTTCACACCCATAGAACGTAGGGAAGGCCATTACACAGCTCACCCTGGGTAATGGACGATTAGGTTGCTACTTCGCGTGTCGGAGTAGTTTGGTTCTCCAGTTGGTTCGATCATTAGATTGGACCGTTCAGTAGAGGAACTAAGCCGGGGACGCCTACGATACTACTGAGGTAGTAGGTACCGGTGGTCTAATGAGCTCTACGCTCGGAACCCGACTATAATTGGTAGTCGGGTTTTTTTTACCTTCCTGCCGGACACATGAACGAACGTGACCGACGATGAAGCACACAGGGTAACGGTCCGGGATCCATACCTTCCGTACAGCCAGTCGGTTGCGCTAGGGCTCACTACCCTGGGGTGCATCTATCTCTGCGTCGTTATCATTGCACCTTTCTTTTCGGTACTCGCGTGGTCACTCGCACTCGCAGTTGTCGCGCATCCTCTCTCGTCGTGGCTACAAACGAGAATCCGCAACAGATCGCTCGCCTCCCTTTTCGCCCTGACCGTAGCAGCTCTCATGATCTTTCTTCCGACCCTTTGGGTCATGCGCGTCCTCGTTAACGCGGTGGCCGAAAACATTGCAGTGGTCACTCAGGGAGCGGGGCTGACAGCATGGCTGGATCCAGCGACCGCTCCACCTCACGTAGCGCCGCTCTTAGCGTGGCTCGACCAAACGCTTCATCTCCAGCGGGTTATTACTGATATGCTTTTCTCAGTAGCTCAACGACTCCCACACCTGGTGACGCTCTCCCTTATCGGTCTCGCGCAGGCGCTGGTGGTGCTCTTCACCACATTCTTCTTCATTCGCGATGGAGCCCTCTTCTTTTCCTATCTGACATGGGTAGTACCCCTCTCAGCTCACCACACAGAGCAGGTGGTAGGTCGCATTCTGGATACCGTACATGCCTGTCTCTTTGGGGTCGTTCTCATGGCTCTTTTGCAAGGAGCGCTTGGGGCCGCTATCTTTTGGTGGTTGAAGCTCCCAGAGGCAGCTCTCTGGGGTGTCGTCATGGGGCTCCTAGCCGTCGTTCCATATCTTGGAGCTTTCATCATTTGGATTCCGACCGCTCTGGTTCTGGCCATGCATGGTAGGTGGAATGACGCTGCGCTGCTTGTTGTTTGGGGATCCATCGTGATCGGACTCGCGGACAACGTCCTGTATCCCGTCCTTGTTGGCAAGCGCCTTCACTACCACACCCTGCTCATCTTTTTCTTCCTCCTTGGTGGAGTCTTCGTGTTTGGAAGCGCGGGGATCGTCCTTGGTCCGGTGCTGGTAAGCTTGACCCATAGCCTCATCGGGCTGTGGCAACACGAAGATCTCGCCTATCCCCTCCCTTCTCGGAAAGGAGGTGAACAACCAACCGAGACGCGGTGACACCGGTCACGGTTGGTTAACGACGTCAAACCTTAGTGGGCCGCAGGTTGCTCGGACGGAGCCTCTCCCCGCCCCTTTCCGACAGGCTTCTCGAGCTGGCGCGGAGCCCCCTGTTGCACTTGGATGCGCCGGGACTGCAGACGGGATTGCTCCGTTTTTGGGAGGCAGACTGTGAGAATTCCCCGATCAAAATTCGCCTGAATCTGGGCCTCCTGCACATCTACGCGGAGCGGGATTCGCCGCTCGAACGCGCCATAACGCCACTCAGAGTAGCGAGTGCCTTGAAGTTTGGATTCGCGTTGCTCCTCCTCTTTCTTCTCACCCTTGAGAACGAGGTACCCGGGCTCATAGGTGACCTCAATATCACTCTCCTTCATCCCAGGAAGCTCAGCCTGAACACGAATCTCCCGTTCATCTTCCGAAACGGAAACCTCTGGCTGAAATTCTCGGTGACGAAACGGAGCGAGACCGACAGGCTCCCAGACATCCTGAAGAGCTGAGTTAAGCGCTCGACGCATCTGCCGGATGATCGGCGAGAAGTCCTCGGATAAAAAGTCTTGTGGAATGAGAGAATACTGACTGCGTGACATACGAACCTCCAATAGTAGATGGTTTAGGTCGGGAACATTCCCGTTCCAGGAGGCTAGCGTTGAATGGTGCCCATGCTCATGATGAGGCTCACTTGAGGGCCGCGGTCGCGGTCGCTAAGCAGTTTTAGAGAGCGCTATCTGCCGGTGACACGAACCACAGTTTTCGTAGATGGGGTACCGCTCTTGGCTCGTCAAAACATTGAGTGGCTTGTGGCAAGCGGGACAATCCACACAGGCGGAGATAATCTTTGTTCGGACACGAAATGTGTAGATGGTCATTATCGGCGTCACAACGAGCAGGCCGAGTGGCACCAATAAAAAGTGTGCTACCGGGATGAGCACACATAACGCGGTTGCGCCCAGGCACTTAAGCGCCATCACCCACGCTCGTTTCACGCGACCCTGCTCACTGAATTCAAGCACCTCAATGGTGCCGTGAGTGGTCGATTCATTACTGGTGGCTGTGATCGTACGGGTGTATTGCGTAGTGTGATGCATGCCTAGCTTGTATCACCCCAAACGAGCTGCTTTCTACAGGAAATGTGGTCGCTCACGGTCGTTACGGTTCAAGCTGCACAGACTGAGGCAGGAGGCTATGCAGGAGGTCGTGCTCCAACTTTTGCCACGCTATGTACCGTCTCCGTCGCTCGGGATGTTGGGGGGGATAGCTCTTTTTAGGCAACTCCCGCGTGAACTCTCTGGCGGTGGGGAGTTTTTCGTTAGCCACCAGGGCAGCGAGCGCGGCGCCGCGAGCGGTCGCTTCACGGGTCGGCATGCGATGTAACGTTCTTCCGCTCACATCCGCGATGTACTGCAAGAGATAGTCGAGCTCGGATCCACCACCTGTCACGACGACCTCGTTATTCTGATCGGGTCCAAGAAGCCCTTTATCGTGAAACTCCTCTATCATCCGCACGATGAGGTTCCCGACGTTCTCAACGATTGCCCGAACCTTATCATCGGTAGTTGCTCCGCCTTTACAGAAGATTGCGTTCGGAGTTCGCTCAGGATGCCATGGGGGCGACGGACGATGGTTGACGAAATATGCGGTAGCGATCCCCTCAGGGTGCTCATCGTAGGAACGGGAGCACATGGTGTGCAACTCAGAGGAGTCCTGACACCAGCCACGACGAAGCGGCTCCATGAGTACAGTTCCCGTGATCGCAGAGGTGATTTCGACCAGGTATTCCTTGCGGGTCTCTTTGGTGCTTGGGTCCTCTCGAGAAAGCAGGACGCTCGTCATAAGCCCCGGTTTCTGCACCATTCGTTGACCGGTCTCCACGACGAGCGAGGCGATGGTCCCGAGATTGAGGAGCGCGTAGCCGCTTTCGCCTGGCCGTCCCACAACAGCCGCCTGCTGATCGCCAAGCGCGGCTACGATGGGGATATCCTCAAATGTGGTGTACACGCTTAATGAGGGCCGAATCTCCGGGAGGCGAGAACGGTCGACCTTGAAGTCACGACACAGCGAGTCGCTCCATGCGCCAGCCTTGAGATCGTAGAGCATCGTTCGAGCCGCCATCGTCTCCTCCGTGACAAAGAGCTGCCGACCACTCAATCGATACAAGATAAACGACTCTAAGGTTCCCACCTTTACGGCTGGCTCAAGGAACTTACGTTGCAGAAGGTGAATCTTTCCAGCCCCGAAATTGGGGATGGTGGGAAGCCCGGTCATCTCCGAGATGCGCTCGACGTAAGGACCAAAACTTTGAATGATGGGAAATGTTCGCGTATCGGCCCACGTTATCATCGGATGAAGAGGGACCCCATCGGAGGCTCGCCACGCGAGTACGCCGGAACGCTGAACGGCGAGCCCCGCAGCCACGATCGTCGCGCCATGTTCGCTCGCCCACCGCTTCGCAGTAAGCACTACCTCTACAACTGAGGAGAGAAGCCCCTCCGCATCCTGCTCAACCGTTCGCTCACGCTCAATACGGGGCGGAACCGCCACGGTAAAATCCGCGATAGATCTCCCGGCGGGATCTAACAGAACTCCTTTCGTGGCGCTCGATCCTTGATCGATTCCTAAGTACATAGAGCTGGTCATGGCACCGTCGCGAAGGATGGCTGACTATTCTCATCGTGCGTGACGTATCCTCTCGTAGAGAGTCACGCGAGCTGGCTACTAGCAGGGTTGTGAAAAATGATTTCCTGTTGCGCATTTCGATGGTTTGACTGCAACTTCGTTGGATCCAACGAAAAAATCCTCATCGTATCTCAGTGGATACACCTCCGGTTTTTTCGTCGTCTCCGCCTCGTTTCGCCGAAAC
>JAIXQT010000278.1 GCA_027485595.1 Pseudomonadota bacterium
AGAAGTCTTTACTGGTGAGAATCCCGAGCAGCTTTGAATTGCGCTCTCCGTTCTCCGTGATCGCGATCGTTGAGTGCCCCGTTCGACGACGAAGCTTCAGCGCATCCTCAAGAGTCGCGGTCGGAGCCAGGTTCGAATCGGACTCAACGAAACCGGCTTTGTGCTCCTTGACCTCTTTGACCATCCGAGCTTGAGACTCAATCGACTGCGAGCAGAAGATGAACGCGCTCCCTCCCTTTCGCGCAAGCGCGATAGCGAGTTCCGGCCCCGAGACCGCTTGCATCGCGGCTGAAACGAACGGAACGTTAAGGTGGGCCTTTATCTCCTCCTTGCCCGGACGGTACCGTTGTATCGGTATCTTGAGAGATACGTTCTGCGGAACGTGTTGCTGGGCCGTGAGCCCCGGCAAGAGCAGGTATTCGTGAAAGGTATGAGAGATATCGTCGATGATGATTGCCATAAGACCTCCAATCAATAGGTGAAAGAGCCCTGGCTTGGGGTCGACGAAGGGTACATCAGGACGAGAGAACGATCAAAGGGGCATCACAATCAGACACTATTTCTCGCCCGAGCGTTGTAGGACGGCTCGCTGCGGAGTGAGGATAAGTATGTTATCGTCTCTCCATATGCGGCCCATCGCCCCCCTGTGGAAGGGCTAATCTTCAGGTTGGACGGGCGAGTATCCTCATAACCTGCCCGCGCGCAGGAAGCAGTCAGGGTCTTAAACCGCTGTTTTTACGCCCTAAAAGTTAGCCCTGCTCATTCCCCCGTTGCCGACGCTCCTCAGACCAAAGCTTGGTGCGAGCCCGATAGAACTTCACCATCTCATTGATGTCGCGGTCCGGGTCATCGATAGCCACTGTTTGGTATTCCCCCTTGAGCCCCTCTTGCCGAGCCGCTCGCCCCTTCGCTTGACCGTTCTTCTTCCTCGAGGTGACCGGCACATAGCGGATGATGTAACTCACCTCCGCGATATCATGACCTGTCTCCACCGCCGATGTGCCGCACAGTATTCGTACCTCGCCCCGTCGGAACGCCTCAAGATTATCACTCAACCGCTCGCTCCGTTTCACGCTACGCCCCGCGTACCACTGAGCGGGCAATCCCCGGGCCGTGAGCCTCTCCGCGAGGAGCCGCGCCTCGAACTTTGTCTCACACAAGATGATAGTTTTTGACCCGTCCGGAATGGTCGCGAGGAACTGCTGGATGTGGTGCTCTTTCGGATCCCGATCCGAACTACTCACCATCTCAGGGCGCATGAGCGGTTCGAGGAGATCCTTTCGCCGCTGTTCGACCTGTCGTGCGTCATCACCACGCGGTATCTCGTGAGCGCCCGAATCGTGCCGAAACAGCTCCTCCCATACCTGGGGCAAACGCTTCGCCGCTTGGTAACGATCGCGTATCTCGCCACTTCGATGAAGATGTGGATAGAGGGCCTCGAAATCACTGGCTATTGCGCGAGGTATCGACTCACGCGTCGCCCAGGCGAGAACACGAGCGATCTGTGGTCGCCGCAAGCATCGCACATTATGGCTGGAGGCGGTGGCCGGCTCGAGCTTCCCCGCTGGATACATCGCCCTCAACATCAAGAGCGACGCGTCATGCGTAAATGCCGCGCGTCCCTTCGATCGAAGTGAGATAAAGAGCCGTTGAATGACCTGCATCTCGTGAATCCGAGAGCGGGCGATCCAGACCCATTCGCGCTCCTCCTTGCCGACCCTCTCAAGTTCTCCGAGCGCTCTCAAAACAGCCGTATCACCCCCATGGCCTGCGCTCTCCTCTCCCTTAGCCGCTTTCTCAAGCTTATTGAGCTCTCGATGATTCACGGCATAGCGATCAATAAACTCCCCACGGGGCATGAATGTGGCGGTCTCTTGCTTCGCGTGCTCACTGATGAATGCCCGCAGTGTGTTTCTAACGCCGCGTTTAAGTGAAAGCAGGTCGAACGCGCACTCATCTTTCGTCACCCACTCAGGCAGACTCGCTAAGAACTCCCGATAGCATTCACGCGCGCCATCTTGTAACCACACAAGCTGTTGGCGAAATTCCGGGGACAACGTGACTCTTCCAGCGGTCCAGTTATGAGATCCTGTTGGAAGGTTTGTCACCTCGAACCGAGCACGCAGGGTCCGCGCCAGAGCCGAGAGTTCCTCCGTGTGCGAGCGCGCAGACTCTCCCCGGCTTACACTCTCTGGCGTACTCGTCGCTGGAGTTCCGGATTGGGCCCACAATCGAATGGACTGGCCCGCTGTCTGTAAAGCGAGAACCTGTTCGACCACCCAGCGATAGGCGTAGAGCGTGCTCTCCCGATCTGGCTGGTCACCACGCATCATCTGGATCTCATCGAGTCCTACCATCGAGAAGATCGATATATCCCCGTCGATCTTGACCGTTTGAGGTGTTCCGATAAAGAGCCTCCCCGGGCCCCGGTAGCTGTTTCGTCGCCGCTCAGCTGACACATCACCGGTGACCTTCACGATCTCATCAGGCCTGAGGTTAAAAAAGAGTTGCGCGCTCTTAAGAGCTTGTTCGACGAGGTCAGTTTGCGGAGTTAGGTAGAGCACCCGAGCGTTAGGATCAGCCGAAAGCACCTGTGCCATCTTCACAAAGGTGATTAACGTTTTTCCGCCCCCGGTATTTACGCTCAGGAGGAGATTCTCACTCGGATTACATTCATCTTTACTGAGTTGCCGGGCTATAAAATCAAACTGCTTCGGGCGAAATTGCACCGCTGGGGTAAGACACGTTATGCCGTATCGCTCGTAAAACTCGGCCGCTGAAGAGAAGCGTGGGATGCGAAGCGCCTGATCAAAGAGGTTGGCGGTTACCTCTCGGGAACTTATTCCACCTGCCGATGAGCTCTCGGTCTTTCGTCTGGCAGAACGAACATCGACAGCGGGCGCATTGAACACGGTTGGCTGCACAAGCAAGACCTGAAGAGAAAACTGCGTACCATGTTTAGTAAAGATCTCCCGCTGATCGAACGCCGACTGGATCACGAGATCAACAGTGGATCCTTCCGCTATTCGGCTGATCATCTGATGCGCGACAGAGCGAGCGAACACAACCGCCTCAACTCGCGGGGCGGTCCGCCAATCACGTTCATCACGAGTTCCTTGCTCAAATACAACTCTGAGATGCCCGTTCGCGGTCTCATCTCGCGACACGATTCTCGCACGGGGTACGAGCACGCTCATCTCTGGATTAGCTCGGCCGCACGGCTCAAGAGCCCTCGCCGCGTCATGAAGCTCTCCCGACCGTGCGATCAGGTCATCGATGGTCAGAACAAGATCGGGGCGATACGATTTGAACCACCGCTCAACGACCGGAAGCGGAGGCGCCCGCGGTGGCTCATACCACGGGCTATCTTCGGCTGAATTCGTTACCCCAAAAACCTCCTGACATACCCGCGAAAAAGCCGCCTCAAACCTCTCGCGATTTCGCTCCTCAACTCGAAGCCCCGCGGCCGCTGCGTGCCCTCCATACTCAGCGATAAGAGGCGCTAGCATTGGTGAGCGCAAGAGCCTGACGAGATGAATCGATGGAATCGATCGTCCGGACCCTTTCCAATGTCCGTGCTGGTCCCGAGCAAATACGAGCGCAGGGCACTGCATCGACTCACTTATTCGCGCGGCGATAAGTCCAACGACTCCTTCATGCGCGTCCGCCATAAACACGGCCGCGCCGAGATGGATCGGTTCTCCCCTCTTCTGTCGCGCGCCGAGGATCTGCCGAGCGCTCTTCAACCCCTCGCGCTCAAGTTCCTTTCGCTTTAGATTCGTTGCCCTGTTTTCACCGTGAAGCTCCGCAGCGCGTCCAACATCATCCGTGGTGAGTAATTCGAGGGTTGGGGCGGTACCAGGTCGATTATCTGAGGCCGGGGATATTCGCCCGGGCGCGTTAAATCGTGGTGCAATATCGAAACCCACATGGGCCCCTGTCGTGACGGCACTCCGTGTCGCTTCACGCTGTATCCTAACCACCGGGAGACGGGAGCTCTGCACTGCGGCGAAGCCCTCTCTCACGAGAGCGCGGTTTAATCCAGTAAGCTCCATAACATCGGCGACGGTGCCGTAGGCGGCGAGCGGCAAGAGGTCCGTCACAAGCCTTCTGTGCTCTTCCTGAGAGAGGGAGCTTGCAAGTAACGAGTCAGAGAGGAGCCAGGTGAGACCAGATGCACACAGTCCCTCATAACCTTCCCAATATGGGTCTAACTTTGGATTCACCATGATATCCGGCTCTGCTGTATTCCCCGGAGGTAATTCGTGGTGATCGACGACGATGGTGAGCACGTTCTGTTGATTAAGGTGATCAATCTGACGTTTGTTTGAGGTTCCGCAATCAAGGGTGATAACGACGTTGGGCTTTAGTTCCAGAACGCGTGTGAGGGTCGAGTCACCAAGCCCGTACCCATCACGAATGCGGTCTGGTTGCACGACCGTAGTGTGCGCTCCAAGAGCCTCGAGCGTTCGCTTAAGAATCGCTGCCGAGCAGTTGCCGTCGGCGTCGTAGTCAGAGACCACGACGAGATGCCAACCCTGAAGTACCGCGGCGCGGAGATAGAACGCCGCTGAATGAAGCGGTCCGTACGAGGGAAGCTTCGACAACTCAGTCTGAATCGACGGCGCGAGATACTCGCGCACAGCTTCAGGCGCTACACATCCACGTCCAACTAACACCTGCGCGAGAAGTGGAGAGACTCCGCATGTGGCGACCACGTTATCGACCAAGGCGAGTCGTTCTCTCATCTCGCTCTCTGTGAGACGTGGGAGATCGAGTTGATGTCGTTGAGAAACGAGCGTATCTCCGGGCCACCTCCATCGCTCATGCGGCGGCACATCGTGAGGAACGAGTCGCGGGCCGAGCTGACCTTCACGAGAAGATATAGCGGCCGGGGAGCGCATGAGGGCACGGATAACCGGATCACTCAACGCAGCGTAGAGGAGCGCGCGCGGGTCATCAGTAGGTCGAGCCGGAAGGCCGAGGTAGAGCTCTGCCTGGTCTGGATTATTCTTGGAACACCGTGCCATCGAATACCACACGAACAATTCCTGGATTGGTCGCAATCCGGCTCAAGGGGACCCCCCGGAGACCTGCACAACCCTAGCAGGGTGGTCAAAAAGATTTCCTGTTGCGCATTTCGATGGTTTGGCTGCAACTTCGTTGGAGCCAACGAAAAAATCCTCAACGTATCTCAGTGGATACGTCTCCGGTTTTTTCGTCGTCTCCGCCTCGTTTCGCCGAAACCCTCAAAATGCTCACGACGGAACCATTTTTCACC
>JAIXQT010000076.1 GCA_027485595.1 Pseudomonadota bacterium
AAGGAGGGTGAAAGACGTATCCTACTGAAGGACCTAGGAAGCTCGTCTAGAAAGAAGGTTTAAACACGTTTTAGACTAGCCGAGGTTCAAGATGATTGTGGACTTTTCAGAAAGTCCGTTAATGCAAGCGCGAGCACCGCGGGTGGGCGGTAAAACCGAAAAAAAAATCCTTCCCATAAGGAAACGTCACCCATGCAAATCTTTGTCAAAACCTTGACGGGCAAGACCATTACGATTGACGTCGAACCTTCCGACCACATCAGCGCGGTGAAGCAAAAGATCCAGGACAAGGAAGGTATCCCGCCTGACCAACAGCGTCTTATCTACGCGGGTAAGCAGCTGGAAGATGACCGCTCGCTGTCCGATTACAACATCCAGAAGGAGTCCACCCTGCACCTGGTGCTCCGGCTCCGAGGGGGTGATCACACGGAAATATAATCTTAATGGATGCGTTAAACAACCGATATGACCGAGCCACCTAAGCGAACGATCACACTCGAGATCCGGTGCATCCGTCCGTTAGCTTACGAGGAACTGGTCACTGCACTGTGCACAGGCCACAATAAACTGAAGGCGGGCCTGATTTTGTGTCTTGACGACAAGGATTACGAGCGCCACAAGGCCTTTCACAGTCGAAGCGGCGCTCAAAGGGTTATTTCTCACCAGCAACTGCGTCTCGGCGTCCCTGGGTTAAACTCATGGCTCGTCGTGTGCAATCCCGAGTCGTTGTTGCGCTCTCTCCCCGAAAAGGCTCACCTCAACCCCTTCCTCTTGTTTAACTACACCGTTCTCGTATCTACGGTCCCGTTTCTGAATCACCCTGCCGAGCTGCTTCAGCTCTTACAGTACGTCAGCACGGCAACAATTACCGACGAACATATTCAGGTGACCCCTCTCAAGGACCACACACCGTTGCCAGTCGTTCAAAAACTCACGAATTCACTCCAGAGCAGAAGGCAGGGAACTGACACGCTCCACGCGGTGACGTGGAATATCGCTACCTCGGTGTACACCCAAACCCTCGGAAAAGAGTTTCGTAAGTTTGCTGCAGAATTGAACCTGCCGCTTAGCAAGTTGAGACGTGAAGACGTGCGAGCCCAGTACGGTGAGGCACTGTCCGCACTCCACCAGCTCTGTGTACTCGGGGTCATCAAAGACAAGAAACCCGATACTTATATGGGCTCTATCCCGGGACAAGGCAACGACACCGCGCTTGGATTTCAGGGACAGGGCAATGCCACCAACCTACACTCTGTCTTGAATTGGTCGGTGGGGTTCGAGAGCTTGTTGGGTGAGTACTGCCCAACAAATGTCAGTGGTGATGTTGATTTCCGTCACATCACCACAGAAAACTGCCCTATCCAGTGGCTGCCTTATTTGGAAGACATTCCGGCTATGATGGCGTGCGCAACTCACGTTGGGACGGTCCTATCAGAACAAGGTCTCCGAGGAAAGACGACTTATATCAATCAATTCCTAAACTTAACGACTCGCGACCAACTCATAATGAATATGCCCACACTCTTTGACATGCAAGGCCACGAGATCAAGGAAAGTTATAAGAACGAGTTGTTTTACGGTGTGATTTGCCAAAGGCTAGGCATCAAACTGGAGCACACGTGCTCACTGACGACTACAGTTTTGCATAAAAAGACCCGAGAACCTTTAAAGATATTTTTTCAAGCCAACGAAAGGTGTCCAGCTCTCAGGGAAAGACCCGTTCCCGTTTTCTACCTGACTCCACAACAAATCCAAACAGCGATCCCTGACATGAACGAAGCAGTCCTCCAGGAGATAAAGGCTCGGTCCGACACAGTTTTCGGCATGGTCACAGCAGTTAAAAGTTCACCAAAGACGAACCTCTTGGACAAGCTGAAAGATATCCCAGCGGCGCTGCACCGTACGGTAATGGCCATGGCAGGGGAAGAGGGGCTTCCCACTGATCAAGAAGGCCAACCGAGGACACCGACTCACGTCGTGAGACTCGTAGGCCCTCACATTAAAGAATTCTCACTCCGGGTCACTGAACCTGAATATGCTCGGCTGGAAGCAATGCGACAGGGCGAAGTAGGTTCCAACGCGTTCAATCCCTTGATCCCGCGAAACGTTCTGTGGACCAATGTGAGTCATTTGATTGAGGTGCCATCGAATTGGCCGGCGGAGGTCGCCTCACTCGACGCATGGGGCAATGTTTCACGGTCAATTGTTGACGAGATAAGACCGTACGTAGCTAAGATCGTTCCGAAGTTCAAAGAGAGCCGCAAGGGCAAGAGCAATATGGCACTGGGATCTCCGGCGATCGACTCGGCTCTCGAAGTGCTCGACGAGGAAGGGGCTAACGAGGCTTGCAACGAGAGTTACTGGTGTAGATGGACTTCTTCGACATGGTGGACAGATCCTAAAAATCGAGACCACGTGAAGGCGATAAAGATGGCGCTAGAACCCTCGGTACTGGCGCTCCTCTCGCTACACGACAAGACCATAGATATGCGTAAATACACGTTTCTACTGACTGGTCACGTGTTGCAAGCGGTTCTGACAACAGATGTCAAGATCCGGAAGGAACGTGCGATCCTTACACTTAAAACCCCCCAAACGTGGAGCGTGTTCCAGAAGGTGTGGAGACACGACAGTGCGGTGATTGCGGAGTTGGTCACAAAGCTCCTACAATTAAAGGGATATGACGAGGTGGATCAGTTTATTGGAGATGTGGGGGAACGTGGCAATATTGTGGATAAGGTAGCCGTTCACGAGAGAGCGCTGCGGGTAGACCTCCACAAGGGGCCCCTGACACCCCAAGCACTGATAAGGCTTCAACAAGATCTTGTACAGGGGGTCGCCCATACAGTAGATCTGCAAAGAAAAAACAACGACGACGGGCAGATGACAGACCAAATTCTGGACGCTGCAGCCAAGAATATCGCCCTGAGGAATGTGATTCGAGACTTCAGTTGGAAAGACCACCCTCAGGTCTCAGACGCAGACCGGTCCCAGAGGGACGGGTTCGAAAGAATGTATCTGAACATGGTCAAGGAGGAGGTGAAGGGTACCTTGAATCCCGTCGACCAGAACCAGGCAATGATAGAGGTCTTGCTTGAAAAATTGCCAGTTGTGGAAGCAGGACGCGGTACAGTCCACACGGAACTGGAGAAGGATACCCAGGGATTCAAAGGCGGAACCACCGATCTTGCGACTCTCGAAAAAAGCTTAAACGCATACCGCGTGAAAGAGAACCGTGTCGTGGGTCTAACGCAAGCCGTGGCAAGCTTGCAGAGGGAAAGACGCCTTTTGTACACACAAGCAAACGACAAAGAGATTGAACGTGGTGTATTTGAGAAAGGAGAGGCCTGGTTGAACGAGGGCAAAGAGAGGAGCAAAGGTCCGAACTCGGGGGTTGAAAAGGCCAAGGCTGTGGAAGACGAGCGACGCGCTGCGGAACACCACGCGAGTGTTCTGGAGAAGTGGAAGGCGGCCAGTGTAGAGCAGCAGCACCCTGGGTCGGAGCTATCCAAGGAACTGATTGCATCTGTGCTCACTCTCCGAAAAGCTCAATTTGTGTTGAAAGGGATGAAGGGAGATGCTATTACGTGGACCACGGTGGGGTACAGTGTGTTGGGTGTGGCGGCTTTGGGTTTGACGGGTTTGGCGTGGGCCAAGAAGTGGTTTACGCAACGTCAAGTGTCACCGACCTACACAAATCTCCTCAAAATCGTCGAGAAGCAACAAGCGAAGCTTGGGGTTGTTACGCCGGAAGACTTTGCGGCAAAGCTCCAAAACTACCAAAAACTGTACTCGAGGACCTGTCCCAAGTTTCCGGAAATCCAACTGACCTCTGTTGAGATTCCGTACTATGAGTTCCAGACGCTTGCTGCGCTCATGGTAGGAGTGGAGATTCTGAAAACTGATATAGAGGACGATACACCTTGTGTGCAGTACCCACCCTCAGGACCCTTGGAGTATGCAACAGGAAGCTTGTCGTACGCACTCAACATTGGCTCCGTCTCCTACGACCCCGTATACCCTTGTGCCAAGTTTGCCGAGGTGGCAAAGCTGTTGCAGGGCGAAGCCCTTGACGAGACTGTCACGGTGGTGTATACCAATTTCACCCTGACCTACCGACTCTTGAGATCGCACCTTAGAGGAGCTGAAATTCAAGAATGTTACGACGAAGAATTGGTGAATGCGGAAGGCGAGTTCACCGGCGAGGTCATATCGGGGTTCCGACCGTTCAATGAGGGTTCGTGTCTACTCAAGTGCGAACGTGACGGTTCAACAAAAGGTAAGCTGTTTGATCTTGTCAAGCGAGATGTTCGCGTCATCGCAGCGACGAGGCGTTTGTGGCCCCTCAAATGCGCATTTGAGGATATGGCGGAACTACAGGAAGTCACATACGTCAATCTGACGTTCAACACACTGACGATCCAGGCACGTGTTACCTCGATGAACGTGGACCTGTCTAAGGACAAAGTCCCTACCATGGAGGGTGGTGGTGACGAGGCACGCGAGACCTGCTACCTTCTCCGGTTTCAGAAGGAGGGCGGTGCGTGGGTGGCTTGGTTTGCGTGCCCGCGGACGCGGCTCGTGCCGAGACGGTACGATGCTAACGTGTTTCCTAAGGCTGTCCTCGTGCACCCGCAGGGGTACAACGTCCCCTGGAACGATATGAAATGGATCCCTAAGGACTACACGAAGACGCGGATCATCTTGATGGAACCTTTGGCAAGCGTGAAGCACCTCTTGCAGCTGGTACAGGCGTTTAGTAATGGGGACACGACGGACGTTAAGGTCGTGACCTATGTGGGTGTGTACCGCAAAGCGACTGATACGCTTCCAGACACAAAGACCGTGGACGCCAAGACGCTACAAGATCTACTCAAACTCAAGACACCGGAGCAGGTGGCTTACGACATTATGGAGTCTCACTACACAGTGTTTAAAGAGTTCATTGGCATTGGCCAAGGCCAGGCTGCCCAGGCGGCGTCGGTGACAGCGTCGGGGAATCCATAGGTTTGTTGGGAGGCCGCGCCATTGGTATTGGCAGGAAATTCTCTGCCGAGATAGTCCGCGGCCTTGGTCAGGAACGGGTGCAGTGCGGCGGCGCGCTCCAGGTACAATTGGACCTGCTGGGTGACACCCTCGGCATAGTACCGGATAAGGGCGGTAGTGTCCTGATTGACGACGTTACTTGTCTGACGGTAGAGGCGTCGATAACCGGGAAGATTCAGGAAACGTTCTCCCAGGCTAGGGTTCTTGGCGAGCACGGAAAGGGTCCACCTCTGGAAATTATCGAGTGTTGGTTCGGAGGATGGGTACGTCTCGAGAGCGTGGCGAGCGTCCTTGGGTACTTGCTTGGCGAGGAAAGTGGCTTTTTGTAGGATCTGTCGTTTGTAGGCTTCTCTGACCACAAGGAGGTCGTTGTAGGTCTCAACAAGGTCTCGTTGCAAAGTAGTTCTGCGATTCACCGCCTCGTGTAGGGGACGAAGGAGGTGGAGGGTCGGGTCGATGCGTCGGATGAGCGTCGGGTTCCCGCCTTTGGTCTCGAGATGGTGGACGCGTTGGAGAAAGAGTGTGGTGCAGAGGTGCATGGATTGTTGGACGAGCGTCACAAAGTGGGTGTCTTTCGTAAGGGTCTCTTGCGCCTGTGCGGGTAGGTGGTGGAGTACCTGGATCACGTGTAGAGCGTTGCTGGTGTTGCGCGCGAGCACGCGGACCATCTCGATGCGGGATTCGGTCGATGGTGATGGCGGAGGGCGAGGACTTGGTGTGAATGCATGGAGGAGGAGCGGTTCTACGGCGAGGGTGGCACGTTTCCCGTCGGGTCGGCTAAGCTCATACCCGATTGCCGAGGCTACGAGCTGGTCGCTCTTGGAAAGCGCCCGGGCTTGGGTAATGTCAGTAGGGTAACTCGAAAAGGTTTCGCTGGCGCGTCGCAGGAGGATCAGGTAGGGCTCGTAGAGTTGTCGTTGCAGACGCCTGACGTGTTCGGTGAGGCGCGTCTGATAGTCTTGGGCTTCCTGGCAGGCGACCATCTTATGCTTGGCGCTGGGAAGGGTCTGGTACGCCTCGAACGTCAGAGGAAACGCCGTATCGCCAGGGTAGGGAAGTCCTAGTTCCCAGGACCAGAACCACCCGCCGTGGCGTTGTTTGAGCTCGTCGAGGTTCTGGTGCAGGTAGGCCCAGAAATAATCGGTGGTGTTGCGGTGAAAGGGCTCGAGGTTGCCGTCAAAGTCCTTGAGGGGATTGAAATCGAGATTGGCGGTGAGGTTGGTGACGAGGTCGTTGCACTCGGCCTCTACCAGTCGGTACTTGGTGGCGATTTCTCGCTCGAGGTCTGCCGCGATGGAGAGCATCTTGGAGCAAAGCTGTTCCCATTCGAGCAGGGACATGGGAGACACTTTTTTCCCCGTCTGCTTGGCCCACCTGACACCGACCACCAGGGCGTTCAGATCTTCGTGAAGGGGGTGTTGAGGCGCAAAGGGGTCCGTGTCAAAGACGATGCCGGTCCGTTGTAGGAGCCGGATCTTGATAAACAGAGTCCTCGCGTTCCACGCCAAGAGGCGGTGGAGTTGTCGGGCGACGGCCTTGTCGTTGCTGCACGCCTTCGTGACGTGGTCGGCCAGCAATCGCACCACACCGCCGTTGGGCGTGGGTTTCTCCTCGGTGAGCAAGAGGTACGCCTCCTGAGAACTGCCCAGGGTCTTGACGCGTCGAAAGATGGTCTTGCATGTCGTCGTAAGTGCGCTGGTGGGGCCTTTGTCGGGGTACCGCTGTAGAAACTGCTTGTGGAGATCTTCGTGAAGAGTCAGTGCTGTGGTGGAAGGTAGCGGTTCTGTGAGTGCGGGAAACTTGCAGCTGAATCCTCTGAAATAGGCAGAGCTCGGTTGGAAATCGGCGGTGCGCACCTGGACGATCGAACCCTGGCTGGGATCGGTGACCCACTGTCTGGTGTGCAGGGAGGAAGGCACTCCCATCAGGTAAGTCGGTGGTTCGCGCGTGTCGGGCAATTTCAGCAGGTTTCGGACGATGGTGTAGATGGATTTGGTGTATGTGTTGGTAGCGCAGACGATGGCGAACTTGCCCTTGTCGGAGGCGACCGGAACGGCAATGATGACAGCGGGGTTCTCCTGGTGATGTCTCGGGATGATCCCTACGGGAACGCCGGTAAAGAGAAAGCCTCTGGCAAAGGCCACGTCGTAAAGGAACTCTGGTTTAATTTTGAGTGTATTCGTGTTCCTTTCTCCGAACCCACCCCAATAGTCGGATGGATCGCGCACGACGACGCCTTCGCCAAACTTGTTGACAAAGGTCTGCATCTCTTTGCGAAAGTGTTGTTTGTCGCGGAACGGGTAGGTTTCTGCCAATAGGATGGTGCACTCGAGTGGGTCGATCGTTTGGAGCAGTGTTTTGGCGAGGTTCATCCGTCGATCGTACGAGGCTTCCATGGTGATGTCGCGCCCTCCGATGTACATGACGTCGTAGATGACGTAGCGGACCTGCGCACCTTTACTCCATTGCCGGTTCGTGGTCTTGGCCATAAAGGCGTTGAGATCGCTCTGTGTGCTGTACCTGTTCCCCTCCCACAAGACCATCTCACCGTCCACCACAAAGTCGATCGGCTTGCCCTTTTTCTGCAAGCCTAGTTGGTGGAGGCACGGTTGGAGTCTTGGTGCGTACCTGTCGGTCACGTCGTGGCCATTTTTGGAAAAGACCATGTACTTGAGCGCCTCTCGGGCCTCTCGGGCCTCTCGGGCCTCGCGGGCCTCGCTGCGGTAGACGCCGTGGAGCTGCACTCGTTCCCCGTCGTACTTTTGCTGGAACACGAGCTGTGAGGGCTTGCGAGGACCGCTTTGGTTCGATCCACCGAGGAACCATTTGAGCAGGGTGTCGAGGGTATCGGTGCCCTGGAACTTGGCTGAAATATCGTCTATTCTCTTTTGCCCCACGCGCATGGGTAGCAGAAAGGTTCCCGGGGTAATGGCTATATCGTAAAAGGTCTGGCTCTGGGCGTGTTGCTCAAAGTAGCGGCAAATGACTTGGAGATCGGCCTTGCGACGGTACATGTCGAGGATCCTCCCCTCGGCCCATTCTCTGTCGGGGTAGAGCTCTTCAAAGTACTGGTTGAGTGACTTCATGACGAGTCCCTGTGCAAAGTTATCCTCGAGTTCCTTGAGGACAATCCGTGCAAACCACTCGTGCTCTTTGGCCGACATGCGGTCGAAGAGGGGTCGCAATAAGACCGTGCGATCGTGATTTGTCGAGCAGGCGGGGCTGCTGAGTTTGTCGAGGAGGTGGTGAATGTCAAGCACAGTCACCGGCTGTCTCTCCCTGTAACCGCGCCCGAAACGGCGAGGTAGCACGTGTGTGATAAACTCTTTGCACACCGATTCGAGCGTCGCGTAAAAGTTACCCCTCAAGTCCGAGTTGGTATTGATGGCCGCGTCGCGGTACATAATGAGCCGGTAAATGAGAGCGAGTTCCGCGTCGATGCCCTGTGGAGAGCCTCGGTCTCGTGGCTTGGCCTGGTTGGCGTTGGCGTTGGCGTTGCTGCGCTCATCTTCTCGTAGCCACGCGGGTTGAGCGTGTTCTACTATCTGGGCTACGGACTTGTACTCCTGGTGGGTGATCCAGGTAGCGATGAGCGTCATGTAACGATCGTACGAAATGTCGTAGCGACGAGGATCGAGGTCAGGGAGGAGGAGGTAGATGAATGCGCACCGTTCGGTGCTGCGATCGGGTGCCTTGAGGAGGTTCAGATAGGCGACAATCAGGCCAATCCCCTCCTTTTCCTTCCCTTGTGCCACGAGTGGGGGTCCTTCCGGCCAGAAGAAGGCCCGCTTCCTGCTCTTTGCGACGAGGTAGGCGAGTTTCTCGGTAAGGGAGCAGTACTCACAGAAGCGCATCGGTTTGTGGAGTTGACCCTCGGTGGTCCTCGCCTCGCTAGGGATCGGGGCGATCTGCCAATCCGCTTCACACTGATGCTGCGTGATGTCCATGATTGCTTTTTCTCCCCTTTGATCACATAAAATACATAATGAGATTCGTGTTGGTTCTTTGGACGCTGTGCTGGACACTTGTAGCACCGAACCGGTTGTGGGATTGGTCTGCGACGTTCCCGGATCCTCGTACCACCTCACCGAGCAACCCATCGGCATGCGGGAATGGTGGCTGGCTTGGTGGAGGCCAGGATGCTTCCACGTACGCCTACGCCTGTCCCCACTACGCGATGCTCACCTCGGACATGGTGAGCGCGGGACGGTATGATGGGTACGCGCAGGAGGATTTTGTCTACGCGACGGCCGGAGGTAGCAGCGATGCCGATTGCGGTACATGCTACCAGGTGCAGCTTCTGGATGCGGAGCGTCAGTGGAGATCGGATTTCCCACTCGTCGTAGTGCAGGTCATCAACTCGGGGTTCGATGTGATGGAGGGTCAGCTGGATCTGTTTATGGGAGGTGGAGGTTTCGGCTATTTTACCGCCTGCAACAAGGATTGTGGGTCTCGTTACTGCCAGGGTGGTCCGTGTAAGGCAGGGATGTACCAAGGGTCCTTTGAAGCCTGGGTGAACCCTCACTACCCGGATCCAAACGCGTGTTATGCGGGTGGGATCAAGTGGTTGAATGAAACGAGCGAAAATCTCGTGTGGAGTTATTGCCAGTCGCTTAGTGGTGGTGGCGCCACGCAGAGCAAAGACGAGATGCTGTGGGATTCGTGCTACCACAGCAACCGCTTGCTGTTCCACCAGAACTTTGTGGCGACTCGCTACGAGCGAGTACAGTGTCCCCGGGGTCTTTACATGACAACGGGACTGAGGCGCTCGGACGATGCGTCCTACCCCTTGCCAGACAAGGGCTTACTCCTTGCCAGGTCGTGTAGAGGTTCTCGAGAGAGCGGGCACTACTGTGTGACCTCGATGCAGGATTGTTGCGTCCCTTCTTGTGCCTGGCCGGGCAAAGTGCCTGGTGGGGCGGACCCCGCGTTCTTTCGGGTAGATCGTTGTCTGCGTGACGGCTCTCCTGTTTAACAAATTTCAAACTCAAAACGTCCCGAGCAGCTCGGTCTATACTCCGCGGGGACCGGACATGCCGGTGCCCGCAAGAAGGAAGGAGGGTTTGGTGACCGAGACCGAGAGCGAGACCGAGAGCGAGAGCGAGAGCAAGAGCAAGAGCAAGAGCATTCGTCCTGCGAGGCCTGTGAGGTAACCAGCCAAAAACTCACCGAGGTCTGTGGGTACGTTATCCACATATCCCAGGACAATCGGTTCGGTAAGCTGGTAGAGGAGAAATAAGAGGGCAATCATGATCCCAGCGCGGGGCATCACCCCGGCGACGAGACCGATGAGGAAATGGATCCATGTACAAGAGAGGGGGAGGGGTAATGATAGAGCGCCGTTCCACAAGCCTTTGCAAATGCCCATCTCACCTGCACCTTTTGTATGTCCAGGGCGGAAATTAAAACGTCTAGTGATGGAGGTCGAGGCGACGCAGGCGACGCAGGCGACGCAGGCGACACAGGAGACGCAGGCGACGCAGGCGACACAGGAGACGCAGGCGACGCAGGCGACACAGGAGACGCAGGCGACGCAGGCGACGCAAGTGGTGGAAGCGCTGATGGACGGTGATTGCGATCGTGCCTCGACGCTCTTGGACCTTCACCCCGCTCTGCTGTTAACAAGAACGACCTTCGAGCACATGCACAAGACTCCTCTCCACGTGCTCGCCTGGCTGAACCGACCTACGCTGATGCAGAGGGCGCTGCAGAGGCTCAGGTTATCGCAGAGCCTCTATGCGGGCTTGATAGACAAGGCGGATGACCTGGGTCAGACGGCTTTGATCCTGGCGGCGCACAACGACAATCATCACTGCACGCGCGTCCTCCTGCGCGAGGGGGCCAATCCATTCCTTGTGGACGAGACCGGTCATGATGCTATCGAGGCTTTCGTGGAGCACTACCGCACGGACCTGCTGAGTGAGGTTGTGGGTCGTAAAGGATTTATCGAGCATCTGCGCAAGTATGATCATCATATCAACTACTGTTTTATCGCCGTCAATCACGACCGGCCGCTCCTACTTCAATCTCTCCTCGAGTGGGGTTGCAACCCTTTCCTGCGCTTCAAGGAATTCAACAGCCTGCAGTGGGCCGTGCGCAGGAACCGCCTGGATTGTTTGCAGGTTCTCTTGGGCGCGCATCCGGATCAGCTGCACGCACTCGACATGAATGGATGTACGCTGATGAACTACGCCGCCATGTGGGGCAAGATGGACGTGGTGGTGTTTCTCGTGGAGGCAAAGGGCTACGACCTTCACGATGGATCACTCCCCTTGCATTCGGCTATTAATGGTGGGGTTGCATTCGTCACAAAGCTGGTCGAGAAGTTCCCTGCGCTTCTCAAGGACATGGACAAGTGGGATCGATCTTCCCGTGGTGAGACCGTCCTTACCAAGGCGTGCGGGTATGCCTGCGGGAAGACGGTACTCGCCCTGCTCGACATGGGTGCGTCCATTACGGCAAGGTCCAAGACGGGTGATGTTCCTCTGACGGTGGCGAGTCGTCATGAGCGCGGGAATGTTGTCAACATGTTGCTCGATCGTGGTGCGGATCCCCTCGAGGTGCGGACACCGGAGGATCGGACCGTGCTCCACGATGCGACCTTCCAGTTGACGGGGGTGATTCTCGACTATTGGATCGAGTATATGCATTTTCGTCCACTGAACGTGCGCCACGCGGACCGGAAGGGTCGGACGGTGCTTCATGATCTGGGTCGCATCCCGAGTCGTGCGGCCGTCAATGCGGTGGACTGCCTGCTCCATGAAGGGGCGGACCTTGAGGCCGTGGACGTTGACGGGCGGACGCCTCTGCTATCCAATATTGCACTCGAATCGGTTGCTGTGGTGGAGCGTCTGATGGAGCGAGGGGCTAATGGGATGCACCGCGAAAAGCACGGCCTGACGCCTCTGATGCTCGCGTGCAACACCTTGTATGCGGGGCCTATGGTGCTTGTCCTCCTTAAGAATACCGAGGTGGTGAAGAATGTAAATGCTCGTGACGGAGATGGCCGTACGGCCCTCCACTATGCCGTACCACACCCGCGCGTTGTGGAGTGGTTATTGTTGGACTGTGGGGCGGATCCCGAGATCAGGAGTGCCGGTAACATGACGCCTTTGGACATGGCCAAGGTGGTGTGCAAGGAGTCGGCCCGGTTGATTCAGCGGGCGTGCGATCGTCGTGTGGTGCTGCTCTTGTTGCGCTTGAAGCTCCTGAGTGACACAGTGTACGCGGCAAAAGTAAGCCGATCCGAGCACGCCTCTTCCCCGGAGGGAGGGGCGCGTCGCCTTATTCCTAGCCCTTTCCACCCGGAGACGGCAAGTCTGGTAGAGCACATCAATCAACTGGATACGCCAGTGTGGGTGCACATTATGCAGTTCTGTTCGAGTGCTCCAGGCCGTTAGGCCGTTAGGCCGTTATGCCGTTAGGCCGTTATGCCGTTATGCCGTTAGGCCGTTATGCCGTTATGCCGTTAGGACATGCCGATTTGTGTCTTGACGCTGTTGATGTAGTTGGTAATGGTAGTGGTATTCCCGGTCGCCTTGGCCGTCACCAGTCCATCGTAGAGTGGTTGACGAGTGCTCTCGCGGTCGGTCGCTTGCCTCCAATGAGTAACAAAACTATCAATCTCGCTCTGCGACGATCCCAGCTCCTGCAGTGTCGTGCAAAAGAGAGGAAGATGCTGGCAGTAGTCGGGTAGTTTGGAACCGCAAAAGAGTCTGCGCCCGCCAGTGTCCAGCATGACTACTGGGGCGTAGTCCAGCCCAAGCCCGTTGGTCCTCTCAATCGTACCAAAGGTGTTGCAGTCGATGCACATGACGCGTGTGCCAGGAGCACTACGGTTGGCTGTTGTAAAGACCATCGTAACTGTCTTTTGTTTTCCTTGACTCAATATTTTCTTTTTGGCTCTGTGCAGCTTGGATGACCAAGGTCGAGAGCTTGCTTTCGGCGTGCGACGGTCTAGGTGATGCGCCCACCCGCAAGCGCATTGCCGCGGTATTCCACCCTTCCATTATCAACAAACTGGAGGGGTTGTACTATGCTCGTCAGCGTACAACGAGGGGCATGAAACGCCGTGTGCAGGACGCCCTCGCTTCTGCACACCTGCTGAGCTCGTTGGCGCCCGATCACGAGAGGGCGGTGCTGCACACGATCTACGACCAGCTGGCCGCTGAGTTTGGTGTGACGTTCGAGTGTTTTGCGAGCCCGGTCAACTGCCACTTCCTGCGCTTCTGCAGCGTGCACGAGGATGTTGACCGGTGGTTCGGCAGCCGCGGTAATTTCTTCACGTACAACCTCGAGAACGAGGGGAACGTATCGTGCGTGGCTCACCCGCCGTTTGAAGAGAGCGTGGTACAGCGAGCGGTGGAGCATGTCGAAATGTGGTGCCGCCTCTTTGCGGCAAAGGACAAGAGCGTCTCCTTCATTCTCTTTGTTCCTGCTTGGACCGATCGTCCTTGGTACCACGCGCTACAAGCTTCGCCGTACCGCTCGATCCTACACGCCACCAACTATTTCATCGAACATAACCCCCCCGACGCGTCCTCGGATCACCTCTACTACGAGTTCCTGACGGGTGCACAGGAGGTTCACGGGGAAATGAAGTGCCCCGCCGGTCAGCCTAGTCTCGTATTCGTCCTACAGAGTCCCCGGGGCGCACAGCTGTGGCCGGTCGACCGCAATCTGTTGCTCAATGTCATAGGGTATTGGTCGGTCCTGAGCCATCGCCCTCGTCCTTATAAAGGCACGAATCCGCGCTGGCCGCGGGCGGAGGAGGCGCGACCACTGCCACGGGGTCCATGACGTAGTGGTATCGGGCCTGTTCATAGAGGACCGCTTGTTCGTAGTTGCTGCACCAGAACTGCCCCAGGAGAAGCGAGTCAGAATGGGGTGGATACTTTTTCATGAGTGCATTGCATCTTACCTTGTAGCACTCGAGGAGGTAAGGGATGGGAATCGTCGTACCCATGGGGCTTGCGAAGATGCCCACCGAAAGCAAGGCCTTCATCCAATCCATCGAGTGGGTGACGTAATGCCAGCGAGCGAGTAGGTTCCAGGCCGGTCTTTCCAGAGAGAGCATCTCGTTCGTAATGAATTGGTCAATGGCCTCAATCCAGAGCGCGCGGGACAGAGCGTCCATCATTACCCTGTCGGTTAGCAGTAGGGTTTAGTCCAGTTGCCGGTTTAGGGCGCGGTGGTTTTTTCCCCCGCGTCGGTGCTGCTCTATTTTTCGGGTGGGTCCGGGGCGTTATGGGATCGAGCGAAAGCTCCTGCAGGCTCTTTTTCTTTTTGTGGCTGACTCGACCTTTAACTGCAAAAGGCTTGTAGAAACGCGTCGGCGAGGTCATCCTTCTTTCCGCCGCAGGCGGTGGCATAGTGTGCAAGGTTTGGTATACCAAAGTGTTCGAGGAGGAGGTCGGCGAGGAGGATGGCAAGCTTTTTGCGCGCGTAGTAGCCGCTCGGGGATTTGGACTGGGTCTCGAGGTCAAGGAGGGAGGCTTGCAAGGCGACTTCGGGTACGTACTGCTTCCACGACGTGAGCTTGAATGAGGGCTTGACAAAGCGCACCATGGCCGTGGGGTAGCGCATGTGGAACCACGTGTAGGTGGCGAAGGAAAGGGCGCTGTTGGCGTAAGCGCGCTGCATCTGCTGCTCAATCAGGATCGTATCGGGTTGCCATGTTTTGAGGAACTCCATGGTATTCCATATCTGGACAAGTCGGTCGATACGACCGCTGACGGGACAGGCTTGTGGCAGACCCAGTGTGAGGGTGTTGAGGTAGACAAGACGAATGGAGGTGGAGGGTTCGCGCGTCAGGTCGAGGGCGCAGATGGCATAGTGTTTCTCGCCAATGTCGATCGATACAATGTTGCGCGTGTGCGTGGTCATGTTTACCTGTTTTGCACCAAGAGCGTTTCCATGATGGATTGTCGGACTTCTTCGGTGGCCCTAGCGATCGGTTCGAGGTCAGGGTGGTCCCACACAAAGGGTTCAAAGTCCGACAAGGCCTGGCATGCCCTGGTCCCAAAGGTGCGTAGCTTCACCCTGATGGAAGTGCCACGAGTGCCACGAGTGCCATGGCCTTTCTGGCTCATCATGGTATGGTAGAGGAAAAGGACCTTGTAATATCGGTGCAAATGGTACAGGATGTGCTCAAAATGAGCAAGGGCTTCTGGGCGAGTGCGCGGGTAGATGAAGAGGAGCTGTCGTACACGTCGGAGGAGCTGGAGGGTGTACGCGTGGGCCGTATCATCGCATGTTTCAAAGGTCATTACCTTTCCCGTCCTCTCGTGTTTGTAGATCAAGGGGTCTTCTTGCTGTGGATCTGAGGACTGCAGTGTCATGGCCGAGAGGAGACCAAGACCCGTCCCGACGAGGGCACCAAAGAATGTTCCCCGACCGACTCGGTAGAGAATGGATTCCATCCCGTCTTGTTTTTTTGTGTGCGCGTGAATCAAATACGAATACTTAAAGGTCGAGGAAATGAGCACGCTGCTTGCCACCGCACTTGATTATTTAGATCGATCCGTAATTCTCCTGTACAGTCCCTACCTGTGGGGCGCCGTGGCTTTGGTCCTTGCCTACCTGGGATACAAGCTGGTCCTTTCCACCTGGTGGGGTGCTTCGGAAGAGAGTGCGGGCAAATCGTCCAAATCCAAGTCCTACGTTTACAAAACATCGAGTGAGTCGCGCTTGCGGAATCGTAGCAAGTTCTTGATCCGGGAATCGGCTAGACTGATCTCCCTGGCCTTGGAACAGAGGCAGGCCAATCTGCTCTCCGCCTACGAGAACGCCGTGTACGCCTCGGTACTGGCTCGTACTGCCAAGGAGGTGGACGATGATACGGCTCGTCTGTCGAACGAACTCGGGGTGGACTACCACGAGTACCTTTCCTACACAACCACGGTACTGCACGAACTGCAGACGCAGCTCACGGGGCGGGTGTAGGTTCAGGTTGAGGAGGGTACTCCTCATCAATGGCTTTGAGGAGATCACCTACGGTGCATTCCTGCATGATCTCGCCTTCCTTGTCGATAAACGTACGGACGGGAGGGTGCTTGACTGTGCCGCGTAGGCTCGCGGCAACGGTGTGGTCACGAGTGACGTAGAGATGTTTGTCAGGACGAAAAGGGACTTTCAAAGTCTCATCAATTGAGCGTAGGCTGTGTCCCCCACTAAACAACCTGATCAGAGTCTGGAACTTGGCTTCGTAAATGTCATCGTATTTATTACCATTTCCTCCGGTCAGTCTGTGTGTTGTAGGGTCCAACCTGACTTCGTCAGGTATCGTGACAGTGTTCCATTGGGGGATAAAATCCGAAATACAGGAAGGCGGATTTCTTTTGGAGAAGAGACGGAGGGCTTCGTCGGTACCTCGGGCCACACCGTTTGTGTGAGGGTCCCGGGAAGGGTCGTAGTCCTTGTACGACAAGTCAACCTGCGGCACCACCTCATCGTCTCTGCTTTTTGGTTTCGGTAGGTCACGTGGTTCACTACACTCGCCGAGTGCGGCGTAGTAAGGCGGTGCCTCGTGTGTATAGGCAAATGCCTTTTGGATTGCCTCTTTCATCTTCTCAGCTGCCTCTTTCTTAGCTGCCTCTTTCTTGGGATCACTCATCGGTACTGTTTACTGTTTACAATTAAAAAATCAGACAAAGGCCATGACACCGCGAAACACCTCGGGGCTAACATCGGTGAGGAATCTTGTCAGGGTGTCTCGGGTCTCGGCTTGAGGAGTACCGAGGCTGCTTGTCTGGCAGAGCCGGTGGGCGAGCGTGGGTCCAAACTGCTCTTCCAGGTACTTGGCACGCTTGGAGCGGGTCTTTTGCTGGTACGGGAAGGCTCGAGTCACCGAGGCGGCTTCGTTGACGAGGCGTAGTTTGGACAAGGCCTCGCGGAGGAGCATGGCGTGATGACGTTCCAGCACGCGCAGACACTCGCCTTCCGGGTCGGTCGCGCGAGCGAAGCGGAGGAGGGAGCGCCCATTGGGGTGGATATCGTAGTACCGGGGTCGGTGCTGTAGAAGAAGATGGAGCGCCTCGTGATGGTGGTGGAGGACGGCGTAGACGAGGCAGGAGCACCCACTAAGCATCTCAATGGCATCGATGTCAGCGCCGTGCTGGAGAAGAGATTCGATGACAGGTATAGATCCACGGCGACAGGCGTAAAAGAGCGCGGTACGCCCGGCCTCGTCGGTCTTGTTGACATCGGTACCGTGTTCTAGCAACTGTCGGACGATGATTACTTGAGGGGATGCCGCGGCCTGCATGAGGGGTGTGATCCCTTTTGCATCGGGTACGTTGATGGAGAAGCCTTTTGCGGAAAGGATCTTCCAAAACGCGTTCTGTATGTGAGGGTCACAGCGGTGTACCATGATATGGGCCGCTGTTCTCCCATCGGGGCGGTTCGTCTTGAATGGATCTGCACCGCGCACCAGGAGAAGGTACGCAATGGCAATGTTCCTGTTGGCCGCGGCATGCATGAGAGCCGTGTTGCCTTGCGCGTCGACGGCATTGATGTCGATGCCTCCTTGCAACAGAATCTGAGCACAACTCGAGGAGTTCTGGATGCTCGCCACCATAAGCAGGGTCCCCTGGTGCGAGTGGGATCTCCAATTCAGTATACTGCTCCGGTCCTTGGATTCACGCATCACGATGCTCAGGAGGTGTGTGGCGCGCCTCGTGATGATATTGATGCAGAACGCGAGAGATGTGTGGACTGTGTGGAGGCGGAGGATGGACCGGAAGAGTGGAAGATAGTCCCGATGGCGGAGCGCGTAAGCGGTCACCATATCCATAACGGTCTTGCCGGTGCGCGATTGAACCGTGAGGACACCGGGGCAATGGTTCGCAATGGCGAGAGCACAGGCCATGCGATGGCTGTAAAGTGCCCAGCTGAGGGCCTCCATCCGAACCACGAGGCTCCGGTGTGATTGGGTAGTGAGGTTGTCGAGAAGGAGACGGAGGGTAGGCAGGTGTCCGATGCGAGCCGCTTCTTTCAGACAGTCCATCACACACTTCTCCGTGGGTACAATGGGCAGCATTTCCTTGATCGCCTCGTAGCGGCGTAGGGTGACGGACCGGTATAGAGGGGACACACCCGAGTGACTGGTCTTGGTCGGCGAAGCCCCCTTTGCGATAAGGGCCTTGATGATCTCCAGGGGCAATGCATACTCCAAGGCACGGCGGAGAGCTGTGCAGCCCATGTGATCTGGCTCGTTGACATAGTGCGGAGAGCACGACGGTCCCTCGAGGATGCGCATGATCCAGTCAGATCTGTGCTTCCGGATGGCGACGAGGAGTGGGGTCATGGACTGACACCCGATGCGGATCTTGTAAAAGAGGCGCGGCTGGGATGTCCAGCAGTCCCGAATCCACTCCTCATCCCCTCGTTCAAAAGCCTCGCAGAGGCGAAGCGGCTCGAGTCCTCGGTCCATATTACTTTTGGCGAAGCCTGCAACCCAAAACGCACCGTTACTTCCCGCCCGGTGTTTTTCTTGGGGGGTCCGGTGCCCGCATTCATCACATTCATCACACATTCATTGGTCAATGAAGCGCTGCTTGGAGCATGGTCTGATACTTCTCCGTGCATCTCGCTCCCCGTCTCTGTGCACGATTGACCAAGCCCTTTCCGGTGCCCGCTGGCAGGCATGATGGAGGAGGAGTGTCTGACCCTGGAAGTCCTTCGGAGCAGCCTGGAGGTGGAGCGCGACCACGACCTTGGAGGGTCTAGTGTGCGGTATGGAGGGATCCTCGAGGAGCCCATAAGACCGGGTCTGACCTTGGAAGGACTCCGGAGGAGGGCGATGGCCTATGCCATGGACTTGATTGGCAGCACCATCCTTCCCGAGGATCCCGAGGCGATCCCCAGGGTGTTGAAGGGCTTGGAGGATGCGACGACGTATTCTGCGATCCTGGCAAGGTGCAAGGAACTCGAAGCGGACCAGCAGCCCTTGGAGGGACGCAAGCGGTCGGAGCCCACCGTCTCGGTCGCCTTGTTCGAGACGCACGTCAAGGCCCTCAAGGAGTACGAGACCGTGGGATCCGAGTCTACGCGGACAACCCTCGTTCGCATGCTGGAGTACATCCCCGAGGGTAATATCTCACTGGGCAAGGAGGTCCTGTCGGCCGTCGCGGAGGCGCTCAAGATCCTGCAGACCTTCCCCTACGAGATTGTCAAGCGGCAGGTCGATCTGGCTGTGAAGATGACGAGGAATAGTCCGATCGGCCACGAGATGCTGGCCCTGCAGGACATGATTGATTCTCCGACAAGATGGCTCGAGGCATCCGTGACCTTTGTGAGCGAGGTAGGACGCATCGTGGCCGATATCGGGGCGTGCAGTGCGGAGTATGGGAAGACTGTCAAGGAACTCCCGAGCGCCGTGGCGGCGATCGTGACGCTTTCCAAGACACTGGATCGCCTGGCAATCCAGATCCTACCGCACGCGGCATTCAAAGTCCTGTCCGATCGATTGCAGGTGTACATGAAGGAGACGCGATGGATGGCGGACCCGCGTCAGTGGTCGATGCTGAGGGAATTGGTAAAGGCTATCAAGGATAAGGCGAGTTCCGAGTCGGAGGCTGGGGTGACGAATCTGTGCGACCAGGCACTCTCCTGTCTTCAGGGATCTCCCATGCAGGTGGTCTTGCAACAGACCAGGCTGATTGGGAACCTGACGAGACAAGAAGAGGCGTTTCACGCACTCAGGCCCGATGCCGAATACTTGGACATGCTCTCGCACAATCCCAGCATCTGGCTGCGACCGCAGAATCGCTTCCTCGACGTGGTTCAATCCACAATCAAGAAGTTCGGCCCGCGTGTGGCGAATGTGCTGGCCGGTGTCCCCGATATGGTGGTTCGACTGGTGAAGCTGCGGGAAACACTACTGCATATTGATATGCTGACAATGGCCGCGTCGACCAGCCTCTTGGCAGGCATGAAAGAGTCCAGTATTCGGAGAGAAGCGGCGGTCTACTTGGATAGTCTGTCGGTGCTGACGCCCTGTCGCTATCTTGTCAAGCCTTTTATCCGGCAGTTTGAGTGGCTCAAGGACGATGACAAGAGCGCCTTTTTCCAGAGGGAATTGGAGTCGATTTGGAAGCAGATGCACAAGAGCATCGTGCAGATCCCATTCGATCGGTTCGATATCGGCCACGAAACAAAAGTCCTCATCTTCAAGGCGCTGGAGATTCTTAACGCATCGCCCTACCAGGTGCTGGTGGATGCCATGCAAGATCGTGGACTGATGGGGTGGGAGGAGACATTGTCATCATGGTTGGAGAGCCCATCGTGCGGTAGTATCGACCCGTGGCAAGATCCCCGCGTAGCGGTCCTGTTGGAATCCTTGATGACCCTGCACCACCTCGTGGAGGAGATCTACTCGCGTCTCTCCTCTCGCGATCTGATGACCACGGCAACGACGGGAGGCAAGCAGAAGCTCACGGCGGTCCTCCGTCACCTCCAGCCCTTTGTCGGTACTGCGGTGTGGATCCGTGACAATCAACAGACCTACCTGCTCCTACAGATCCTCAACGATGTGGTCAGGTACCGGCGAGCGGAGTGTCTCATGGCTGTCAAGACACCCAGGGCATGCGGTGATTTCCGTCGCCGAGTCGAAGACGCGATCCGGCAATTGGATCGGAGCACGAGGGATCTGTCCAAGGAGTGCCTGGCCTATGCGCATTGCAGCTTTCTTGTGGATCGTTTGATTTACTTTTTGAAGAGCAAGGAGGGGTACCCGCTACACTACATTGCGGAGGTGATCAACACCTTTGTCCCCGAGTGCGTGGAACTATCCATGGCCATGCTCGTCAAGATCAAGCAGGACCGCGACACGCCCGTGAAACGGGTGCGGAGAGCGCCACCTCCACTACCCTTGTACAACCGTACTGGCACAATCTTTGCCTATCTAACTACGAGAGTGTGCGTGACCCCGCGCATCATCAAAGGCAAGGATGGTTCGGCGTACAAGAGTTCGATCCCCTTCATGTCGTGGCGCACGAGCATGTACTTTGTGATGTCCCTGATGGAGCTCGTGCGAGTGACGCACCCCGACATGCGGCAAGTCATCCTCTACCTCGGTCTGATCTCGTCGTTAAAGGGCGATGTATCGGCCCACCGCCCCTCGATCGTAGCCCTCGCCTGTATCCTCCTGGTAGCACCAAAGCCTGTGAAGGGTGTCGGTGCAGATGCGGTACGGCTGGTGGCTTCTACGCAAGAGGAGGAGAAGGAGTGCCGATGGGTGGCGCGCGCGATCGTGGAGACACTCCATCGTGCGACGAACGTCCTGGATTTCGCCGAGGTTGTCCTGCCGAGGGTGCGCGTGCTGAAAGAGTCGTCCCGGGACGGTCTACTTGCCCTGCTGCGCCTCGGATGGCTGTAGGGTGGGGAGGGGTTTCTTCTTGGCCTGGCGATCCTCCATGACCCTGCGCTCCAGCATCTCGGCACGGGCTTTGCGCATGGCAAGGACAGACTTTTTGAGCTTTTCCATCTCCTCTTCCTGGTAGTGGACGTTCTCTAGTTGTTCGACCTGTGGTGGTAGCTTGACCCACGCCTTGGTCTCGCAGACGTAAATGTCAAAAAAGTTACACTCTTGCTGCAGTTTCTTGCTATAGGCCGTGGCCTCGACCTCGGTGTTGAAGCAGCCAAAGATCTTGATACCAAACGTGTCGCACTTTTGATTGGTTCCTTGTGGGGCGACGATGCTCATCACGGCATAGTTCTGGCGCGGCACGCCACCGTCAGAGGGGACAAAGTCCCAGTAGGTCTCGATGTTCTCCTCCACGGCCTGTTCCACGTGCATGGACTGCGGGAAGCTCATAGTGCTCGATTTGATGCTATTAACCTGTTGGGCAGCAGAAAATCAGCTAGTTGCCAGACGAGACGGTGCCACGAACGAATGAATCTGTTGTTCTTTTGCAATAAACACATGCGAGCTTCTCCGTTGCTCGGTGTAAGCGCGTGCAGCGTTCTCACGCACAAGGCGACGGGCAGTCGGATCGTGCTCTGCGGTGAAGACCACAGTGTCAAGGGCACATCCGATGATTGGCTTCCGACGTTTGTGCGCCAGAGCCGCTCGCTCGTCCATCTGTTTCTCGAAACCTCCTACAGAGCTGATCCTCGCGTGTTTGCATTCGATCCGATAAGCAATCTGGGTCGTCTCCGGTGTCGGCTGGGTACTTGCTACGAGCGGCATGACGCGCTGTACCGCGCCGCCTGCACGGCACCCTTTGACGGTAGGCTCCGGTTCTATGCCGGTGATTTTAGGATGGTCGGGTGGATACAGTATGTGCTGGAACTTTTGGAAAAGAGCAAGGACCGAGCGGTGCTCAAGGCCTGCAAACAGCTGCTGGAATCCGTCGTGCATACCGATAAACCTTGGTCGGTCTACGACGAGCAGGTCTGTCGGGAGTTTAGTCACTTGTGCGCCTCGGTCCCCAAGACAGTGTCCGCTACACTCAAGGATCTATGGGAACACTTCCCGGACATTCACCGACGCTTCTATCTCGTGGTTCACCACCTTCCCGATTCGTCCCGACGCGCTTTTCAGACGCGATTGGCGCGTGCCGTTCGAGCACCGCACAGTATCGCGCTGACGGACCTATACAGTGCTGGGCTGATGCTGAGTGTGCTGGATCAAGGACCTCGTGATTGCGTCCTCGTTGGCTTTTACGGTGCGAGTCATGTGCGTGGGATACACGACCTACTCGCGAGCACGGATGCCTTTACGATAGTGTTCCGTCCCACCCGCATTGACCCGACCCGGGATGCACTGTCTCAGCTCCTTACCCGTACCCGTAACGTTCATTAGGCACTCGTCTATACTCGTAAGGTGCATGATGCATCCCCATTTCCGGTGTCGTAAAATCGCCCAAGATGAAACCCTGTGTACGATCGTCGATCTCCTCTTCTGGAACATCGTCGATCAGCTCTTGTGGGGGGAGCACCGCAGGCGTGAATCCAGGGTTTTGAAGGTGCTCCAGCATCGCCATCATCTCGGGCTTTGAGTACTGCTGCAACTTACGGTCCGAATCATCCACCTCTGCCGCGGCCTCCCTCAAAACGTTGATGATAAACTCAGTAACGGATTCACCCGTCGCGGTGACTGGGGATTCAAAGACGGCATACACCGCGTTTTTGCTGGTGATGAACTTGACCTTGACCGAGTTGTACCGTGTCCTGATGAAACTTTCGACGACATCAAACACTATGGCGTCTGTGACCTTTGGGGCTTGCGTAGCGCTCATGACTCGCCCTGTGATATCGGCCAGGAGTGACATGTCATCGGACTGGTAGGCCAAAAAGTCGCCGTCGGTGACACCCGTTGCCACAATAAGACTGACGGCCTGAAACACCCTCAAGTAGAGCACCTGTGCGAGGGTGATTTGCGATACCTCTGTGAAATACCGGTACTGTTGTGCAAAGAAGGGTACGTCGACCTCGCGACCCTGTGTGGAGGTATGGTGCTCGAGCTCACGGTAGTATCTTTTTTCGAGAAAGATTGGTCGTACATTCAAGAACCCTCCTGCATCACCAAACGTGTTCGGTGGGAAAGACGATGTGTAATCACTCTGAACCGCCTCGATGTGCTGTGTTGCCTGGGTGTCGAGAAAGTAAAGTACGCGTCGTAGGAGCGCATAAGCATGTCCCTGGGGAGGTTTGAATACCTGACTGAAACGGTCGCGCACATGGCTAAGGTACATGTCCAAGAGGATAGGGATAGGGTAGCGGACAAGATTGAGTGTCACGGGGAACCTTCGCGGGAGACCGACGTTTACATCGAGGAATTGGGTCTTCATCTCGCTCTTGTAACCTGCCACGATGATGCCGATCAGACCCTTGTGCTCGCTCGCAAAGTCGGTGAGTGCATCCAGGCATTCCACGCCATACGGATCAAATCCTTTGTCCGTCTTTTTTCCTGCGATCGAATATGCTTCGTCAATAAAGACGACACCACCCAAGGAGGCAAGCATCTTGTTGTAGACTTTGGGTGCGGTCTGTCCCAAGTATTGCCCGATCATGTCGGGTTTTTTCAGGTTCACAAGATCACCAAGGGGAAGGAGGCACGAATCACGGAGTGCTTGGGCGACGAGGCCTGCTGCGTGACTCTTCCCTACACCCGGGCGTCCCTGGAGGATCACATTAAAAGGGCTGTAGGATTCGTACTCTTTTCCACCCCGAAACACACTCAGCATGTACTCGAGCAGTTCACGCCTGTAGTCGTTCAGGACAGGAGTGTCTAGCTTGGTCAGACGAGTGGGAAGTCTGTCCAGCTTTTGCGAAAACTCGTGGAATGTCATGTCCCTTTGTGCCTTCTGGTACAAGTCGATGGTGGCATTGTACTGCCTCACCATGACACGATCTTGGAGGATTTCGTCGAGCGTTTTGGAAAGACCCTGCGCAAGCGCGGTATCCACGTTTGTGGCGTACTGTGGTGTGTCGCGAGAAAGCTGTCTCGCCAAGGCAGAGAGTTTTTTGCGCTCTTCCATATCGTTTGCAAGGGCCTGTGTGCTCTTGTTATCCTTGACTTCTTTGAGCTTGGTTAGTCGCGTAATCATACCTCCGTACAGTTGCTGGAGGTTCTGGTAATAGGCGCGCCTCGAGTTCGTATCGAGGAGGCTCGTCATGAGCTCTTCGTAGGTCTTATTGGTCTTTGGGGTGTAGTAGGCGGTGTTTCTGTGCATACGGAGATTTAAACCATACATTTGGATAATTAATTCATCGAGTTGATCGTCCGTCAGGTGAATGAAGGTTAGGCGCGCGGTGATTACGCAGAGCCTGGCTCTTGAGTGTGAAGATGAAGAGACCGAGATGGCCTTGATGGAAGACTACCGCCATGTGCCACTCGCCTACTGTCCTCGTGCAAAGAAGATGGTCCCGAAGCCTCGGATGAGCATCAAGCTCGGGCAGCGCTTGCGTGATCGTTGGGTGCTTGTGCCTCGTGATCTGGAATTGCTCCGTCAGCTGTCCGAGAGCGGTGTGGCGATCCACGACGAACAGCCACGGGCCGAGAGCGGCCAGGCCGTGTTTCTGGCGGAGCTGGACGCTTCGCGCAAACAGATCGAGGCGGTAGAGGCATGCAGGAAGGCACTGACCTCTTTTCCTTACGGTGGTGGTGCTATCCTATCCCTCCCTCCAGGTTACGGAAAGACCGTGTGCGCTCTGTATCTGACCACGTTATTGTCCCGGTTTCCTCTCATCTTGGTGCACACGCGCGTCCTGGCTGAGCAGTGGAAGAGCCGTATTATGCATTACGTCCAAGGAGCCCGTCCTATTGTGCTGAGCACCTCCCCGTCGAAGCTCCCGGACGCTGGCGAGTGCACGCACGTGATTGCATTGTTGCAGACGGTGCTGGCCATGGCGCAGTCGGGTTTGACGACTTGGGTGGAAGCCATAGACATGGTGGTTGTGGACGAGACGCACCACCTGTGCGCCAATACACTCTCCCAGGTCATGGCGATCTGCGGTGCCCGATTTCGTCTGGGACTCTCGGCTACGATCGAGCGCAAGGATGGTTTGCACACGATGCTCACCCACCTGATCGGCCCGATTGCTTACCAGACGGAACGGCACGAGGACCCCGGTGTGACGGTGTACACGGTCAACTATCGCTCCGAGTATCCTGGGACCTCCGCACAGACCCCTATTGTGCAGTGCGTCCAGAGCGTGGTGGAGGATCCGGAGAGGACGGCTCTCGTGGTCAAACTTATCCGGGCATGCTTCGCCCAAGGCCGGAGCATCCTGGTGATGAGCGAACGCCGGGCTCACCTCTCCTCGTTGCAGTCCCGTCTTGGTGAAGTACCTACTGAGATGGTGGTAGGAGGGGCAAAGCCGGGTACCTCGCGGCTCGCTTTGGGGTCGCCTACTCCCATAATCCTGGCGACGTACGCCTACGCCTCGGAGGGCATGGATATCCCTGCCCTTGACACGTGCATCCTGGCCTCGCCCAGGGCGACGCTGAAGCAGTGTATCGGCCGCATCTTGCGCGGTCAGGGTATTCACAACCCCTGGGTGTTTGACATTATCGATCGCCAGCATCCGGTGCTGGTGCGCCAATTTTACAAGAGGCGCAAATTCTACCTGTCGGAACTTGCCGAGGGAGGTCTCGGGGCGCATGTGACTGAGGCCCCTTACCATTTGTGTACAGGTTCCGATACAAATGCTTCCGCCTGAGGTGGAGGAGGTAGTGAGCAAACTCACCCGGGCCGATGCGCGTGAAATCACCGACCTTTCCACCTCGTTTTTTGAAGCCCTGCGAAAGGTGAGCTGGTCCGCTAGCGACAAGGACAAGGAGATACTCCGCGCCACGTGCTACACCTGTTACCCGCACCTCCCGGAAGACTTTGTCCTAGAAGGGTGTCTGGAAACGATTTTCTATGTGAACGCGACCCGCGTGCCGGGCGAATTGGCCTGGTTGGCATTCCAACAACGCCCGGCGGTACGCCACCTGGACCAGATTGTGTGGTGCCGAGAAAAGGCTCTGCAGTGCACCCTGTTTTATTGGAAGGATATCCGCGGTAGCTTTGCCACAACCGAGGACCGAGAAAAGTGGTTCTACAAGCTGTGCGCGTTCCTCACGTCCCCGACCCTTGTCTGGTCGAGGGTATCGGCCAATGACTGGCCCGAATTACGGGTGCTCAATTACCTGTGCTACATCAAGTATACCGACACCCCTCTCCAGTGCTCTACCGAGGACCTGACTGAGATTTTTACGTTGCACGACCTTGATTTCGAGAGCCTGCAAACCCTGTTGGAGAGACTGAGCGAACAGGACTTTGAGGTGCTGCTGCGGAGCATCAAGATTACGACGCTCTCTCAATGGATCTACCGCCACCGTCACCGCCTCTGGAACAAGCTCACGCCCGGTCTCGGGTGGGTCATGTTCGAGCGTCTGTGCATCGAGGTCCGTGACAAGAGGAAGCTCCTCGTCAACACCAACAACCCGGCGACCGGCAGGTGGGACACTTTTTTCCACGACGTGGCCAACTCGGTGGCGACGCTGCACAAGATCCAGTATCGCTTGCAATCCTATCAGCAACGCGTGGAAGATACCAACGGTGGAGCTCTCCGTATCCAGACATTCAGGAGCATCTGTGGGAAGCTTCAGAATGATATCCGCAAGGTGGATGAGGTGGTCACCCTATGTTTATGGGCTCACCAGCAATCCATGGTACAGAGCAACGTAGTCGATGGGCTGCAAGATGCGGACGAAGATCATCCCCTCGACGAGTACAGAACAACCCATTCCTTCTTGCTCGCTTACCGCCACCACATCCTGTCCATCACCCAGCGATCGCAAGAGTGGTTCCCAGAGCTCGTCGACTACACACCCACCGCGTACGCGGGCTTTCCATCATCTTTTACGTCTCGCGGTCACGCAACCCACGCGTCTGACTTTCACACCTTCATGAAGACCTACGTTGTCGCCTACTACTGGCCGCGCACGCTGGCAGAAACCGCCTACGGCATGGTGACAGTGGTGACGGGTATTATCGAGTGCGCCTACCGACCTGGTGGGCTGATGAAACGGGTCCTACAACAGCACACGCGAGCCGTCAAAAAGCGGAAGCTTTGCCTTCAGTCGCAACCCTCGTCCTCGTCCTCGTCCTCGGTCTCGGTCTCGGTTTCGGTTTCGACTTCGGTCTCACTGTCCTCTTCGGTCTCGTCCTCGGTCTCGGTCTCGTCCTCGTCCTCGTCTTCCGTGTCTGTGTAGTCCGATTCGGTATCCTCTGTGTCAGAAGTGTGTGCAATCGTCGGCTCCGGTGGCGTAGACATGTTTTCCGGTGTTAGATCTGTCAAAGGGTTTGTCTGTGCGTCAAAAACGGAACGACCTTGTCCCATTCTCAAATATTTTGTTGGCCTGCTGGTAACTGCAGTTCATGGCAAAGACACCATCCAAAAAATCCGCCAAGGCCCAGAAAAAGACGGGCAAGGGTTCGCACAAGAAGGCCCGTGTTGAATCGTATGGCTCCTACATTTACAAAGTCCTCAAACAGGTCCACCCGGACACGGGTATCTCCAAGAAAGGCATGGCGATCATCAACTCGTTCGTCGGTGATGTTTTTGAGAAGGTTGCTGTCGAAGGAGGAAAGGTGACCCGAGCCGTGGCCAAGCAGGCCACCCTGTCGGCCCGCGATATCCAAACGGCGGTGCGACTGACGCTCCCTCGCGGACTCGCGAAACACGCCGTCTCCGAAGGCACCAAGGCCGTGACCAAGTACACGAGCGCGCAACCCGTTGCCGCGAAAAAGGGCGAGAAGCCACCCCCTAAGCGAAAGGTGCAAGGGAAGTACCCGTCACGCTCCACAGAAGCTGGGATTACCTTCCCTGTCGGTCGCACCCAGCGGTACCTGAAGAAGCATGCCAATACCGAGCGCGTCAGTGTCAAGGCGGCGGTCTTCCTGGCGGGTGTCCTCGAGTACCTGGCGGCCGAGGTCCTGGAGCTGGCGGGGAATGCCGCGCGGGATAACAAGAAGACGCGCATCATTCCTCGGCACATTCAGCTGGCGGTCAGGTCTGACGACGAGCTGTCAAAGCTGATTTCCGCCACGATCCCGGGGGCTGGTGTGATTCCAAGTATCCACACCGCCCTCGTGCCCAAGGCCAAGAAACCCAAGGGGACGAAATTCCTAGACTCTCCGTCAAAGGGTGGATTCTACAGCGATTTTCGGGTGAACGCAAAAGGCATGCTGGAGCGGGTGTAAACGCACACACTGCAGCAAGGTCTTGGCGTCTGGGTCAGTAAAGGTAACCCAACAGTCGGCCGTCACACCCTTGAGTGCGAGTAGATCGGCAAGAGTGATGGCACGGGGACGGAAGATGGACCCGTGGACCGCCACTACCCTGTGCGGTCGCGCGACGAGGCACCGTTTCCAAAAGACAGACGCATAGGTTTCTAGTTTCTCGGTAAGAGTGTAATGGCAATCAAAGTTTGTAGACTTGGTGGTGATGGCCCATACGGGCTCATCGGGTCGGAGTGTCCTAGGTCGTAGCCGGTACCATAGTTCATCCACGCTAATCCTCATTATGTAAACTGACTACAAAACAGTACAAAGTTCTCAGTGATCAAACAGAAAGGAGCACGAGCTCCACTTGGCGAGGTCTCCATTGACGGCGCTCATGAGCCGGTCGCGCACGTAGACGAAACCGGCCGTCATGAGGCACGTGGCAGTGCCCTGACCGCTCGTGATCTTCATCGCCGCCGGTGTGTGCGGGACAGAAATCCGTGCCCGCTTGTTCTCAGAGGCCGAGGTCTCATCCGTGACCAGATCTCGCTTGGTGGTGGCCACGGGCTCCGTGAATCGGATCTTCTGGGTGCTGGGTGCCACGGAAATGCTCTTGAGATTATAGATCCGCTCGTCCGCATCGACATCCTCGGCAATCTGCTGCTTCGTGTAAAGACACTTGAAACTCGGCGTGAAGACATCGGTGCGGTAGGGCAGGATGGCCAGGTGGCGTCCCACAAGGGGGTCCCGCTTGAGGAAGATGGCCGTGTAGTTGAAGATGCGGGCGTACATTTCCGTCAGGTGCGCCTCGCGGCACGTATGGATGCGCGCTTCCTTGGGCTTGAGATGGTTGTACGGCTTGGCATCACGGTAGCTTCCGGTCTTCTGGATGTTGTACATGATGCCGCAGATGATGACGTAGGCATTCATGAGCATGACCACCGAAGCCTTGGGCGATATGCGCGAGCGCTTGGTGGCATCGACAAGGTTGGTGAGGACCAGGAGGACTCGCTCTCCGTTGGTCATCTGGAAACACCGGCGTTGGTTGTGCCCGGGGAGATGACAGGTACGGCAGCGGGCGAAGGTATCGACATCGACAAGAGCGTGCATGGGCTGGCACATGAGCCTTCGCTGTTCGCGCTTTACACTCCGAAAGGTCGTGCGGCACTTGCATTCTGTGCACCCCTTGGGATCATCGGTCAGCCCGGTGTGCGAGCAGTCCACCCGATGCCCTGTTCTCAGGCGGTCCATCATGTCCTCGAGTAGATTGTCCTTGAGTAGATTGTCCTTGTCCTCGATAAAGAGCTCGTAGGCCAGGACCTCCATGGAACTGCACCCTCCGCGTATAGAGCCTTCCTTGACCGCCGTCCCAATCTTGATTTCCAAGCTCGAATCCATGGGGAAGAGTCGCATGGCCACGGGCATCTCCGCCGTATCCTCTTCTTTGTGCAGGAGCTCGGTGGGAACCTCGGGTACGGTGGCGGTCAGGAGGAGCATGGAGTTGAGGGTCTGCTGGATCTGGCGAAAGTTCCTGTCGCGGCTCGTGGCTTGCAGGATGAGGTCTCCGGGCGCCAGCACAGGTCGTACCATGATACCCGGTCTCTTGGAGGAACACTTGAGGAGCAGCTTGTAGTAGTCGTAGACTTGGCACAGCCTCGCGTTGATGTGCGAGGTATCGAACTCCATGGCCTCGGCGTAGGCGAGCTGGCGCACGACCGCGGTGAGGATGATGAGGATGCATCGCAGCTGGGCGGCCAGCTCGAGTGGTGTTAGCTGGTCGACATTCCTGGCGATAAACTTGGCGAGGCGCAGTGTCGCGTTGTCCACGTTGGCCACCACGTCCTTGTGCGTTGTCGCCTGGTGGCCTCCGAGGCCGCACACTCCGCAGGTCTTGGGGTTGCAGGGCTCGGACTTGCCCCTCACGGGCATGTGCTGGATCTTGCTGGGAGGATCGTTCAGAAGGAAGGTCGACTCACGGGCCAGTTCGTGATTTTTGAGGAGCTTCTTGGTCTCTTCCGCGGTGGCAAGGGAAGGGAAGATGGCGACGAGCTCGGAGGGTGCGTCTGGATCGTCCATCATCATCGTCATCACCGCCGGCGGGAAAAGATGCTGAGGCTCCTGGCAATGCGGGGCACGTCCACACGATCGGTCAGGAGGTTCCGCTTGCGGTTCCAAAGCTGTACATTGCTATAGGTCTGGACGAACGGGACACTGAGGACTTGGTTGGGGCTCTGGGTGACCACATCGACAATGGTGGTATTCCTCTCGCTTTCCGACCAGTTCTCGGGGTCGTGGCTGAGGATCCCCCTCTCGTAATAGGGCACATAGTAATGGGCCACGATATCCGCTTTAAGGAGATCGTAATGCCTGGTCCAAAGGTTAATGTCGAGGGACGCATCGGCCTCGTCAATGAGCTTGGGTAGGTTGGCGGTCCCGATCTCAAAGGGTCGCCCAAAACGTTTTGCCATGATGAGTGCGTGGTAACGGCCGGTGATGATGCAAGCCGCCTTCTTGAAGAGGGCTAGGCATTCTTCCATGGTCTGTGTCACGCTATCCGAGGGTTGTGGCACTTGCAACAAGTTGAGGAATGCCCCACTAAAGAATCGTCCCTGGTAGATGATGGCATCGGGGAAGAGGGCGCGAAACCTTTCCGTCTCTTCCTGCACAAAAGGGGCGGGATAATCCCCCGCGGCCTGAAGTCCATCGAGGGGGAGGAAGACAAGGCGACTGCCCGGATGTTCCCACACCTTGCGCTGCAACAGGTCCACCACATCGGGGAAGCGCACCGACATGAAGTTGGTGGGGCAGAAGATGATGTCTCCCAACGCGTTCGAGTTCGAATCGGTCTCCCTGCGGGGACCGGATTTGCGAGCACCGGAACTGCGGCCACCGGAGTGCGAATTCGAAATAGGGGGTTCCGAGGACGCTCCAAACTGTGGGTAGGCTTGGAAGACGCCGTATCCAATGTCGGGAAGGAGGTGGATGCGAAAGTGCCGCGAGGTGGGCATCATGCTGCGGATGATATCCCGATCCCTTACCGAGCGTGTGGTCACCAGGTTGGCATACTCGAGGAGGGGGTTCCAGATGCGGCGCGTATTGGGCGCGAGGTCGGGTTGATGGCCATCGCTCACGGGGAAGCCGCACCCCACCGAGACGAGGCTGATGGGGATGACCCGCTTGCGGCAGTAAGGAAAGTAGACGCGGAAGATGCTGGACCTTGTCTCGCCGGCGTTGATGATGCCTCCTCCGCCAATAAAGACATAATCCACGGGCAGGAGATCGTCCTCGCTGGTGAAATCGTCCAGGTGACGGAGCGTCCCATCACTGTGCAGGTAGCTCTGGGTCGTGCAGCTGACAAGGTCGACCTCTTCTCCCATCATGCTGCGGTGCACTTCCCAGTAGAGATCATCACCAAAGTTGCCGTAACCGGCGCAGGAGATGCAGAGGACGGTGGGTCGTGATCCCTTGACGGTGTGCAGGCTGAGTTCAATGTCTTGTGGGGCCAGTGTCTGTGCCTGCTTGGCAAAGAACTCGGCGGGCTGGTCGTAGGGGTCGTCGAGATTCTGGACCGGGTGGATCGCCCTGTTGCCCTGACCGGACGCCGTCTCCACGAGGTATGTGATGAATTGGTCCCGTATCGCCTCTTGCCCAAAGTTCTCTTGTAGGTACATGACCGTGGAGGCCTTGCCGGACGCCTTGCGCTGGTAGGCCCTGACCATGAGATCTCGTGCATGGGCAATGTCAGGGAAGGCCCATGATTGCTGAGCCGGGATAAAAAAGGGGAAGTGCCGGCAGCAGGGCAGCTTCAGGCATTCGTGGTGTGTGGGGTCAAAGAGGGAGCAGAAGGTGGCCGGGTGAAGCCGGTGGGACACCCAGTCGATATCGACGAGATAATCCATCTGTCCTCCGTACTGGGTCATGATGACGTTCTTGCCCATGAGCCCGGCGATGCAGGCACCCAAGCCCTGGCCCTCGCTCTTGGTAAGCGACACGTACGAGTCGCCCGTCATGTGCAGCCTCGTGATATCGTCATCCTTCCACCTCGTGTAATCCAGGATGAGCCGTGGGGCGCCGTCGGTCACCTTCTCCTGCTGCATCCGCTCGACGAGCTGGCCGCACACCTCCTTGGCGACCGAGCCGTGGGTTTTGACAAAGAGCACTACCGGATCCTGGGCAGTAAAGGAGCGGATGTAGGCCTTGAGGAGCATGTCGAGCCCCTTGCGCCCCGAGAACTCGTTGATGGTGTAAAATACATAGAGGTTCGGGATTTCCTCCTTGAGTGCCAGGAGTTCTTTCAGCTTGGGCGCCTCGGGTTCGGTGCCTGAGAGAACGGGTGCGATGACGGGATGGGGCAAGTAGGCCACATCGAGACGGGGCACGTCCTGGCGGAAGACGGTGCGGTTCCACCGGTTGGGAAAGGTGACACGGTCGACCCAGTACAGGTGAGGGATCCACTGGGGTGGGACGTGGTTGGTCTCCCAGACCGTGATGCCGACCGTCACCACCCCGGGATTCGCCTGCTTCTCTCGCCTCACGATGGGGATGTACATGTCGGGCACGGCGTGGATGATGACAATGTCGGCGTGAGGAAAGGCGTAGCCGCCTTCCTGCAGCACCTCGATATCGCGGGAGGGGAGGAGGGAACTGAGGAGTTTGTTGCCCTCGTTATCATCCAGTATGTTCATGTTCTGGACCGAGCAAGGGACAAAAGTCAGTTCAATCTGACTGCTCGAAGCCAGGCATTGGATGATATCGCGGCATGCCATGGCGTACCCGGATGTCCCGATGGGCCCGTAGTATCGCACGCGAATCTTGCCGGGGCCTCCCGTGCTCGGGTCGGGGAGCTTGGATCCCCATTCTACAAAGACCTCGATGCACTGCCTGATGTACTTGCACTCGTTCTGGTCATCGATCCATGCCCGGAGCATCTCGGTAGCTCTGCCCTGGCCGTACAGTTTTAGCCAGGCAAAGAATTGGATCATATCGTCGCGCAGGGGGTTCTTTGCGAGGTATCGACTGTGCAGGTCATAGATTGTAATCATAAAGTCCTGGGCCACGATCAGGTCGGGTGTGAGGGTGTACTCGCTGGTATCCACACGTATGCCCTGGTAATCCTTAATGAGGATGGCAATCTGCCTCTCGGCCGTGGTCTTGAGGGACCACGAGGTCAGATCCTCCGTTTTAAAGTGCCCCGTGAACTTGGAGACTTCTCCTAGTGTAGGGAAACGGAGCAGATCGCGAAAGCAGGCCTGCGCGTTGAACGCGGTAGCAGAACAGTGGTGTGCACTGGTCGAGGACATTGGTTAACAAGGCTGCGCTTCGGGAACCTGGTGTTTGTTACCCTTAGCGCAATATTTTATTCCTCCCGCAGCCGTGACTCGAGATAGGCCAAGCGGGCCGATGCTTCTACGTCGAATACACGCCCGAGGAGAGCAAGGAGATATTCGGTGTCGGAGTACCAGAGACTCGCTGGGTCAGTCTGGACCGCTAGGTGCACACTGTCCCAGAAACTGTGCCTGGCTTTTTGAATGGACAGTTGTATGTTGGAGTCAAAGACGTTCCGTTTCACAACGCCGGTATGCCTGTCGCGCAGCTTGACAAAGAGACCATCCCCAAGATAGCCTCCGAGAGGGATCCAGGGGTCGCGAGAGGTACTTCGCTTGTAGACAAACGCACCGGGCTGTAACAAGTGATCCCACACGTAAAAGTGCTTGTCATAGGCTTTTTGGCGGTGGCGTTCATTCAGCAAGACGTAGTGAAAGGTCCTCGTGGCCGGGTCGATTGGAACGTCGATCACACTTTGGGGAAAGTTTAGAGCCCTAATCTTCTCGAGTGCCTTGACCTTTCCTTCGGGGAAAAACTTGACCGGTACCGCCCAAGGGGTTTGTCCTGGTAGATTGTCAATACCCTTGACACCGATTGCTGATGGTCGGAGGTTCGGGCCTCGTTTTGCCCTATTTGACGTGCTTTCTTTGCCCCACTGGAGCGCGACGTCCACAATGGAGGCGATCGGGGGTCTAACGGTCTCCCAGGGGCGATTCTTTGGTGGGAGCGTCAAGAGTGTCTGTTCAGTTTCCAAGTCCGGATTGCCCGGATAATGAATCTTGCCGGGTTTGTAGGCACCTGCCGCTTCGTCACCCTCGTCTTCCTCTTCCTCTTCACCTTGGGGTACCACGAGACCGTGCAGCTCCCTGGCGATGCTCATGAAATAGGTCTGACCGGTTCGACTCGAAGTCATCTTGATGAGTCCATTGCGCAGGTTCTCGCGCACAAGGAGATGTTCCGGGAGTCGACCATCGGCTTCGTCTCCCGCATCGTTGAGACGATACTGAAGAATGTCACCCGCTTTTAGGAACTTACTGAGGTCACTCATGGTATTTGTCGTCACACAATAAATTATGAATTAATATTTAATTTTGAACCCCTGGGTAACCGAGAACACCCATGAATTATGATACACTGAGCGAGGCTTTCCAAACTCTGTTTTTGGAAACCAGCGAGACAAATATACCCGCGTGTGTACTGGTCGTAGCACACGGATTCCACCCGCCTACGCTGCGCACCCTGGTACCTTCCTGTGTGCCCTCGGAAACGATTACGGTTGTTTTCCAGAGTTGGGAAAAGGATCTTGTGCTCCGCGACAATGTGCTTGCGCACCAACAATCCGTCCATGTGGGTTGCAATGCTTACAAGTTTCGAACCACCGGCAGGTCTCGCCAGAATCTGAGCAGCGGATTTGCGCTCGTGTGCTATGACAAGAAGCCCGAGGCGACTCGCTTCCTGCTTTTCAATTGCAACATCGGTCCCGTGGCGTGGCCTCGCCAGCGCCTCTACTACTGTGGACTGCCTCGTGGTCTACACGGTCTGGTACAACACGTTGCAAGCGAGGTGGTGAGTGCCACGTACACGCCCGCTGCCGATACGCAGGCCCAGGTCCAACCCCAGCCCGAGCCCGAGCCCGAGACTACCGAGCCCGAGACTACCGAGCCCGAGCCCGAGGTTCAGCCCGAGACTACCGAGCCCGAGCCCGAGGCAGGTAACCCGCCCAAGTCGGCGGTTGTGACATCGGTGG
>JAIXQT010000106.1 GCA_027485595.1 Pseudomonadota bacterium
CAAAGAACGCGGGTATCACCACGGTGCTCTCCTCCTCTGTTATCGCGCGAAACGCTTCCAAGCCGGCGGGTGAGCACCTCGCTCTGATCAGCGCGACGGTGCAGGCCGACCAAACAACGCAATCGTTTACCCCCGGATTGACTCACGTTCTTCCGCTGCGGGGAGGGTTATTCACCGTACCACACCAGTTGGTGGACTACGTGGCGCACCATAACGGGATCGTCGTGTTCATCGGTGGCGGAACGTTCGTGAGAGATGCGGTTTTGGTGGCGCGAGAACGCGGGGTAGGATTCGCTTTGATGAAGGGGCCAGAGGGAGCCTCTACTGACAAGTGCGTCATGTTCGACGCTCAACGTCAATTTAGCGATCTTGATGGACTTCTCGGTATTCTTAAAGAGTATATGCCCGAGGCTCTCAGAGAGGGCAGATAGCTTCGCGCCCTGAGCGAGTAGTTTCAGTTCCCCTCAACACGGCACGAGGAATTGCAGCGTCGACCGGCCGGGGCGTTGGAGGGCATCGCGCTCCCATCGCACTCCTCACCTCGATTTATCACTCCGTCACCACAAAACTCTACAGTGCATGCGGTAACGTTGCACGAGTAGCTCGGAAAGCTCGCGCTCGACAAAGCCAACTCCTTGAAGGCCGGTGGAAGTGCGCTTGAAGCCCCAAGTGTCAGTGGATTATCGGCACACTGAGCGCTCTCAGCCAGGCGCGTTCGAGGTTCGCACGCGCCACTATGTGCGCAGACGTACGTCGTGGTCCGACACGCGGCGGTCTCCGAGTCTCGACACTGAGTTCCCAGCTTTTTAGGGTCGGGCACAGCTTGGCACGCGCCATTTCGGCAACCTCGCTTCTCGCAGGCTGTTACCGAGATAGCACCCTCAGGACAAGCTGCTTCGTCGTTGGGCTCGTGCACACACACCTTGTCGCGACAGACCGGTTTTTGGCACGGATTGCTTGACGTTATTGAGGGGATGCAGTGTTGCCCCTCCCGGATAGGAATCAGTCGAGAGGTATCGGTGACCGGCATTGCTTTGCCGCTCCCGTCACACCTCAGTGGCGCGGCGAAACAGGAGAACGATCCCCCCGTAATGACGCCATCCACAGCGTGTCCGACACGGGCCTTGATAACGCATGCACCTCTGACACAAACCGATTCTAGACATCGAAGATCTTGTCCCCGCTTGGCTACCGGGGGTGGACACTCGAGGTTCATCGAGCACTTTTCGCTATTCCCAGCACTGAGAGCCGATTGAGCTACCAGAGGATGGGCAAGCAACAACAGCACCACCACAGATGCCGCTAGGCACAAGAGGCTCTTGCTACAACGCTCTAACAATCCCTCACCCATATCAACATCCGTACGGAACCATTTTTCACCAGCCTGCTAGGCAGCTAAACCTTTACCCCGAAAAGCCGCACCTCGATAGGTTCAGAGTACCGGACTGTGCTCGGCGGTAGGATACTCTCCAGAACGGGAGACGAACAAGGGCGAGAGGTGCAGCTCCGTTTTTGTTTGGTTAGGGGCCAATCCCTCCGTACGATGGGAGTAACAAGGAGGATCTCCCCGTGGTCACGCGCGCTCCTCAATCCAAACCGAATCCCAGCGGCTCATCGGTCCTTCATCGCGATCACGTCATGCAGACGCAGGCGGATCTTGGCGCCGTCCGGCTTCCCCAAATGAAAAACACGTCGGCATGCCTCGGATTTATCTCTCTCGACTCCCTCTCAAAGCGTTTTTTCCCTCACATCAAAGCGCACACCAACCTCGGACAGGAGCTGCGAACGATATCCCAAACACAGATCCATTTTGCCTCCAAGGACTATCGTCTGAGGAGCGATCACCTCGCCCAAACCTTGCGGCTCTTCGGACATAAGGCTGCCCGGTGCCTTCCCGAGGGATTCTGCGTTCAGGTTGACCTATCACCTCACGAGGGGACGGCTGCATGCGATACCGTTACGCTTATTCACTATTCGGCGAGTGAGACTGCACAAGCTATCCTAGAACAACACTATGCTCCGTTTAATGGCGGGGGAATCGGATGGATGGTTCCAAGCGATGATGCGAAGAACACCATCCTCAAGCTTGAAGAGCGTTTGTTTTATTACAAGACCTTGCTGGCCATTAAGACTGCCATCGATAACCGACTCTCTCTGCGCTCCGTTCCGGCATAATTTCCCCTGAATTCTTCGCTACGCGGTGGCCTCACCCTGAGAGGAGGCGAAAACAAGCACCTGATTTCACGAAATTATCTCGGCCTACGATATCCTCTCAAGATCGCTCACACTGCATCCGACTATAGCGATAGTAGCTATCGAAAGGGCAGGAGAGTGAGCTCATTTCACGAAGAACCACAGGTGATGATCATTGACGATGTGCTCGCTACACGTGCGGTAGTGCGGGACATGCTTGCCGAGATGGGGATCACTCGAGTCGCTGAGGCACACGATGGACGAGAGGCTCTGGAGAAATTACGAAAACATCGGGCTCAATTAATTATATGCGACCTCGTCATGGACGAGATGCATGGGTCAACACTCCTCGCTCAAGTCAGAAAACACGCCTTACTGGAAAACATCCCCTTCGTGATGATGAGCTCCTGCTCTGATGAG
>JAIXQT010000242.1 GCA_027485595.1 Pseudomonadota bacterium
AGGCTGCGCAAACAAGATTTCCTGAGGCTTCTCCTCGACAAAGGATTTGGGCCTTCCTGGATCACACAAGCGCGACTCAAACAAAGGCCTCTTCAGACCTGTCTACTCTTCCAATGTTATAACATGGCTCAAGAGTTGCTGAGGCATGAGAGCGTTCAGAGCAGCATCAACGCCATGAACGCGAACGGGGCGACGGTGATGGATATCGCACTCTTGCGGTACCGAGTACTAGGAGCGGATGAACGGGTCGCGCGAGATCAATTGACTGGCCTGCTGGTGACCATGCATCTCCTCGGAGGCCAATGTGTACAGATGATGGCGTACCAGCACGAGATCTTCTTGATTGAGGGTTTGATAGGGGCCGAAAGGGCCATGATTCTGACCAAGCTGATGTACCTTGGTGCAAGGACCGAATGGCCGTTCAGAGCTCATGAGGAGCGACAAGCGAGTGGCGTGAGCATGCCGGTAGTAGAAATTGACGATAATTCTGTTTTATCAGGTTGCTTAGCCTGTAACGTCGATATTCAAAAGGAGCTTCTGAGCTACCTGATTTAACTGATTAATCAGAAGTCATGGTAGGCAGCGTAAAGATCCACTTGCGTTTCGCGGGCCTGTCAGCTTCCTGCTCCACCTTCTGCCCTAGACCGACATAGGCGCGGCGGAGAGACAGGAGTTCCGCCTCGGTCTCGTCGTATCGTTTCTTCCAGGCCGACCTGGCCATGTCTGCATTCTTCTTGTGCTTGTCAATCTCCATCAAGAGGAGAGACCGCTCGGCTTCAAGATCACCCTTCTCCTTCTCCACCTTGATGAGCTGCTGGCGGATGGTGCGCAGAAACTCACGGAGGGCATACATCTCGTATTCGTGCTGGCCCATTCCGGTCACATCGAGTGCCACGCGAGGCGCTTGGAGGCGAGCGATCTGTCGATCACGGTCAGCGAGGAGCTCCCGTGCGGACTTGAGTTCGCGGTCACGATCGGAGAGGGTGTCTTCGAGGCGGCGAATGGTGTCCTCCAGGGTTTGGGTCTTGGTGAAACGACTCTCCAATCCACGCACCGCCTTTTCCATACCGGAGACGGCTTGGATCAGCTGGTGAGGTGTGATGCGAGGCGCTTCGGTGCGGATTTTGCGGACGACAGGGGTAAGCATCGGGACCTCAAGGCGCTTCTTCTCATCGAGGATCGCAGTCATCAAGGAGTCGACAAAGGTGCTGATCTCCGCCATGGGGCGACCCAGGGCCCATAGCAGGAACTCACGGGTCTGCACCAGACAATGAGCTCGTAACGTGTGGACAGTTGGTGATTTGTGATGGTCCAACTTCTTACCGCGGTGGTATTGTGCCAATCAAAACCAGCAAAGTACTGGGCAAACTCCTCGTGGTGGTCATGCGGCCTTCCCTTATTATCATAGCCCAGCAGGTAGCATGCCATCTCCTTGGCCGTGTTCCCGGTGACGGCGCGCTTGTGGCTGTAGCGAGGCACGAGCTTGTCCATGAACGCGCTGATCTTGGGCTTGGTCATGTCGTTCTCCTTGTTCCACTCCAACTCCATATTGCCTGTCGTGTGTGGCAGAACACACGCGATGAGTCACCGGGCGTCTGCAATCATGTACTCGACGATATGCTGTCAAAATGTAAAGCAACTTCGCGAGGTGCTGGGTCGGTACCCCAGTTATGCGAATGCAGTCACCGAGAATGGATTCGGAGATACGACTATGCACACTGCGTGTAGGTATGTCGATTCTCCGGACATTGTGCTCGAGCTTTTGCGGCACGGGGCGAATCCAGTGGCACTGAATGACTACCATCGCACACCCCTCATGGAAGCCTGCCGAAGTGGACGGCTTGAGACGGTGCGGGTCCTACTCCGTATACCGAGCGTCCTAAGGTCACTTGAGCACCGATGCTACTGGAAGTGTACAGCGCTCTGGTATGCATGCTGTCAAGGGAGTGCGGAGATTGTCTACGAGCTGCTCTCGGTCGGGGCGTCCTATGAGTGCAAGAACATTTGCGGCAAGAGCCTTCGAGCGGCCGCACAATCCAATGGATCTGAATCCCATCACTTTATTGAGCATCTCCTCAAGACGGCTGAGAATGCAGACAGAGCCTACACCATGCGCAGAGCGCGGACGAATGCCCCTCCCCTCGCTTCCGACTCCAAAGCGAGTGCAGTCATCACGCACGCGGCCCACCAGCTCGTGGATGATACCTTTGGCGAGCTTCTCGAATACCTTGATTGGTAGAGGGTTGGAGCCTTTAAGCCGCAGGCTTGTGAACCCAAAACGGGTAGGAGCACCTTATGCAACCTCGGTTGGTCAAACATGAGCTCCGGGTCGGAGGCGGTGGGTGATCAAGGGGTGGGTAACCGTTGGTCCATCGCGGGCACCGGAACAATCCATTTTTGCGGGCACCGGAACAATCCATCGTTCGCGGGCTCCGGACACTCCCATGTTCGCGGGCTCCGGACACTCGATTCTTCGCGGGCACCGAATCGCCAAAAGGACGGGTGCCAACCCTGTTGCTCATCAGGAAAGGCGTTGCTTTTTCTCTAGTTCTGTTTCACTGGAGTCAACTTTTTGTCTGCTTAGATTCACGAATGGCTCATTTATGAATCCTAACTCATGTCCGTGCATGTATAGGAAGACTCATGAGCGAGGAGGAGGAGGTCATTGTTCTTCAGTCCCTCCAGCGCGTTTTGGGTCACTGGGACTATGAAAAGACCTTTGTCAAGAATCGTATGGCGCTCCATCTCCATGAATATGTGATAGGCTTTGCCTATAGCTGGCTGGTGCGAGAATGGTTCCCGGAGTGCTGTTTTGCTGATCCATTCGACACGGATCGCGCTCGAATCTCTTTGGATGGGCGCCACATTGAGCTTTGGATGAGGAGTGTGGATGCAGAGGAATCTCCTATCTTTGCGGATGTCCAGTGGTATCGCCATTTGCCCGAGGTGTTGGTGAGCAGCAGCCGGAAGTCTGTGTTTTTGCCCCTATCGCACAATTTCCAGCACTGGCTGAAGCACTCCTTGAGCTTCTTCGTCGAATCCCTGTGCGGTGAGCAGCTAAAGGGTCGAGGTTATGTGGGTCCGGTCTACGATTTCGACTTTTATCCTTACGAGCTGCGGCACCTGCTCATCTGTTGCGTGACACGGTTGAAGGATTATGACCGAATTCATCTCCGATCCTTTACCATCGAGGCGAGCGATGTGAGGAGTCAGATTGCCCAGCGGACTCAAGGGTTTCAATTCGAATGGGATCACGTCACTGAGTCTGTGGCGGCGTATCAGCGAGTGGTTTCCCGATCCAAGGACCTACCGACCATCTGGCCCTTGAGGCCCAAACCTCCGTTCTTCTGGCAAGATAAATGCGAGCATGCCGACCCCTTGAGCATGACTTCAGATCCTTTGAATCTCGGTCAACTGCAGAACATTTACGCACCTCCTTGGCCTACGGAGGAGGGTGAAGTGAATGAAACCGCGGTGGTGGTGAGTAAGGATGTGGCAATTCATGCATCATCGAGGTCGTAACACGCGGATCGCGGTCGCGTATACAGGCAACTCCGGAAGGCGCGCCCGATCAAGATCAAGTTCAAGACCTTGACTTTGAATCCGTCTTTGACGAAGAGGCCGAGGCGGAGAAGTACGAGCCCATGGTGACTGGAACGTTGGCCCAACTGCAAGCACAATTACTTGCAGATGATGACGACGAGGAGGAGGAAGTGGCTGATGCCGGGCAGGAGGTGTCAATGGAGGAGGCGATCATGCAAGTCAGTGAGTCACAAGTCGAGGCGAAGGAGGTGGCATCCGAGGCTAGGGAGGAGGTGCTGGCACCCGTGGAGGATCATATCGATGACAGTGTGTCCCATGCCGAGGGGGAGATCGTGCAAGTCAGTGAGTCACAAGTCGAGGCGCCCGAGGCTATAGAGGAAGTCGAGGCGCCCGAGGCTACGGAGGAAGTCGAGGCGCCCGAGGCTATAGAGGAAGTCGAG
>JAIXQT010000098.1 GCA_027485595.1 Pseudomonadota bacterium
AGAGGAAGTCGAGGCGCCCGAGGCTACGGAGGAAGTCGAGGCGCCCGAGGCTATAGAGGAAGTCGAGGCGCCCGAGGCTACGGAGGAAGTCGAGGCGCCCGAGGCTATAGAGGAAGTCGAGGCGCCCGAGGCTATAGAGGAAGTCGAGGAAGATCAGCAGCATACCGAGGAGGCGCGTGTGGCACCGTCGGTGTCGAATGAGATCACCGAGGCGAATGTGCGTAGGATGGAAGGAGTGGAGCGTGACGCTGCATTCCGAGCACCGAGGCTGAGGGGATCTCCTTCCTCCGACTCGTTGTTTTCGGATGATACGGATGAGGATCTGGGGCCTGATATACCCGTGCTGGAGATGGTACTCCAAGCCAACCGGAGGGAAGATGAGGAAGTGTCACAGCTGGAGATGCCCAGCACTCCCATGGCGCGTTCACCATCGCGACCTGAAACCCCTGGTACGCATGATATGGACATGAATGACATGGATGACATGGTCATGTCACCGGATGATTCGATCGTGGAAGAAGTGATGAACGAGACGCATTCGAGTGCGCTGTGCACTGAAATGGTGACCGAATGGGACGATCTCGAGCGCGTGCTGTTATCCATGGACCTTGGGACAATGGCCGTCAAGCTGATGGATGTGTGGAGGACAAGGGATGATAGGCTGCTCTTTAAAGTCCGCACGGAGCGGTACGATCCCAAGGAGTATGCGAGCAGTCACGTGTTTATCAACATGGACGAGTTGGTCAAGGATCCTGAGCTGCTGCATGCTTTTTGCGAGCTCGATTTACTGCACCCTCGCCATGGTGTGTATCTGAAAGGCAAGTGCGACTATTTTGGAAAGGTCTCCCGGAAGCTGCTGCCCGCGCACGGTCCGAAGATCCTGTCGACCTGGGTAGACCCACGCCTGCCTGGAGATTACCTGCAGCTCCCGTGCCCCAAGGCTCATGCTATGTGCCATGCCGATCAGGAGGATTGCAGTTACGGTGGTATGTACGTGCCCAAGCTCTTTTGTCACAAGGATATGCCCTACAAGGATGGGACCTATGTCCCGCATTCGTGGGACAAGGAGTTTTTCTATCGGGTATCGGTGCCGATGCCGCACGGGGTCTCGCGGACCATCCACATCGCGGCCATCTTTGTGTGGTGCCTGGTCATGCGACTGCACGTCATCAACGCCAACATCCTTACCAAAGAAGAAGCCGAGCAGGCCGAGGTGAGCCCGGTGGAGCTGGCCATCACCGTCCCTGCCACGATTTGGACCGAGGCGATTGATCAGATCCAGTGGCTGCTGAGGGACATGCTAAATGATTTCGACCTGGCGGGTCCGCCCATTATCCATCCCGAGTGTGAGATTGTTGGTACGCTCGCCCAGCTGAATCCTCGCCTGGTCCTGGAGACGGGCAAGAAGGGCTTCTATGAGATGTCTGTGGTATCGGGTGGTCATTCCTTCAGCGTCTGCCTGGTGCGGGTGTTTGCACTGGGAGGACGGGTGAGTTGCGAAGTGGTCTACAATAACACACAGACTATCCCCGAGGCGACATCCATGTACGTGACCAAAGGCCTGCGCGACCTGGTACTCACCAAGGCGGGTAGGCCACTCGAGCAGCTGATGCGCGAGCATCCCGGTGGAGAGGAAGGCTTGCTGAGAGAGATTTTCCTGTGGGTGGAGGAGAGGAAGCCCACCATCCTGCATGACATCTATGAGGATTGTAGGCGCGAGTACCGTGGCACCATCGTCATTTCTTCGACCAACAAGGACGGGTGCTTCTGGCCGTTTACGATTTCTCGGCGCGAGTACGATGAGATTGCGCGCTGTGTGATTGACTGCATTATCGAGCACGCGGCCACGGCGTTTGCCAATTACCAAGAGGCTCATCCGGACCTGCAGTTTGATGTTCGTAGCGTTACCTTTGGTGGTGGTGCCATGTGCGGGATCCTCGCTCAGCACGCGCAAGATCAGCTTCTGCAGCGGCTGCGGAAGGACGACAACAACCGGGGTCTTCAACTGCAAAACACAAAGTGTCGCGTCATGCCCTATGCCATGTGCGCCCTAGCCCTGGCGATGGTGGTGGTACGAGGTCTGATTGAAAATAACAAAGCACGTATTCGGAACGGAGAGAAGGAGGATGAGCGGGTGACGGGTATCAAGGATTTTCTTTATGTCAAGGAGCACACGCAGGCGGAATCGCTATGTCTTCCGGAGCTGCCATCGGATCGGGAGCTGTTCAAGGACGCGACCCGGTATCAGGTGCTGGTGAGGGGCCATAAGGCCGGGAAGGGTGATCCTTTTGTGGATCTGGAGGAAGGGGAATGGAACGATGTACCCCTGGCCTCTAGGAGCTCGAAGCTGCGCGTCTGCCTCTTGGCCTATCGGAAGGGTTATGATCAGTACCAAGTCCTGTCCAACGGGCGCTACGCCTGTTACTCGCACAACGCCAACTACACCACGGAGAGCCTGGCGTGTGTGCAGCCCTACATGTTCCTGGTCGATTTCGGCAACACCACCATGGCGAGCATCCGGGTGCGTGTCTGCCCCGATCGTCTGCACCGGGTGATTCGCCTGACTGTCGAGGGAGAGCGCAATGGTCGTACCTATGTCAAGGACTTCGAGACGCCTCTGTTGGAGCTCGGGTGCTTCCCTCTTGCATCGTGGAACGGCCAGTTTGTATCCATGTTTCATGTGCTCCAACAGGGTGGGGACATGAGCAAGGACAGCCTCTGGCAGGCCTCCACGAAGCTGTACCACGTGTGCAGGGAGGTTATGGATGACAAGGAGTCCTACGGCATGCGGCCCAAATTCTTGCAGGACACCCAGGGCATCTGCCGTACGATCCTCGACATGTCGACCTTTGGTGAAGTGATGCGGTGCAAGCCACTTCAGTACGTATCATTCAAGGAGCCGGTCCACCACCACTTTGCCGGGGTGCTTCCGCTCAAGGATCCGGATGTGGAGGATGAGGATGCTGCATGGTTGCGGATCGTCAATGTGAGCGAGCTCTCTCCGGTGACAAAGGTGTCGATCGAAGCAAAGCGCCTCGAGTACGAGAAGCATTTGCAGCTGACAAGTATGCGTGCCAACGCACCACCTTTGGAGAAGCGAGGTCGCGCCGCCGAGCCTGATTCTGGGTCCAAGAAGCGCAGCCGTCTCGTGAAGGGTCGTGTGACGAGGAGTCGGAGTTGAACGAGTGGAACGCTAGATGTAGACGGAGATGGTGGGATGGTGAGGGTAGATGGTATGCGTCTGGACGTGGTTGTAACGTAGAGACAGCAGGCGGAACGCGTCATGATGGTGTCCGAGTTCGGTCACGGCTTTCATCAGTTCTGTGTAGACGAGGCGGATCTGATTGTTGTCGAGGAACAAGGCGCGTAGCGTTGTATTACTGCCATAAGGTTGGGTCATGCACATGAGCAGGCTGTAAAGCCCGCTCACCCCTAAAAAGTTATCGCACATGTTGAGCTTGTGCAGCGTACGATTCTTTTGAAGTCCCTCGACGAGGTGGCGTATGTGCATGGGTGTGAGTATGTTGGATGCGAGATTCAGGTTGCGCAGCACGCACGTCTTGTTTTCTAGGACGGCACCGACCAAAACAAACACCTGCGAATCAAGGGCATTGTGACTCAGGTTGAGTTCGCATAGACCGTGCACGTAGGGTATGCAAGAAAAGAGGCTTGTCGCGGTCGTGACATCGACGTACATGCGAGTGAGGGAAAGAGAGCGGATGGTAGGCCGCAGGACCTCAAAGTGCATTTCCTGATCTCCGCGTTCAATCTGACTGATGTTGAGGCGGCGGATGTTTGGTCCGGAAGCCAGCAAATAGAAGAGAGGGTCTTCTACGGTATCGGTACGGCACCGCACGGTAGCCACGCTGAGTGCGGTGAGGGATTGCACGCGCGTCAGCATCTTGCAAAGCAGCACAAAATCGATACCGTGCTCAAAGTAGAGACAGTAGAGTTTGATGCGGCGAAGCGTGTGGCAGTACGGCGATGTCAAAAAGTCGCAGAGTAACGAGACATCGCTGGCCAGTGGATTCTCTTCGTTAAAAAGATAAAACGAGAGCTCAAAGGTGCACAGGGGGACGTGAGCGGTGCAGAGCACGACACCTATATTGACCGTGTCACTGCGAAAGATGGTCTGTGTAAGCATGCGCAACTCCTGCGAAAGATCCTCCGAGCGCGTCATCAGGAGGTCGTACACCTCTTGTCTGGAACGATCCAGCTCTGCCGAGGGGACGGCGTGCGTGATACGGAGTGGGGCCATCGTGCCCTTGATACACAGAGCGATTCCTCGCTTGCCCTTGGGGAGCTTTGCCAGGAAGTTGACCAGGAAGATGGAAGACGAGTAGTAGAGCACCTGTCGATTACAGGGGGTGTTGTACGCCAGCATGGGCAGAGATCGTATGTGAAGTGTTTGGAAATCTTCTCTTTGGGTGTGTTTCATGGTTGCGAGCAGTAGCTTCCAGATCCAGAAATCCCACAGCACGGCCTGGTAGAGGGTACACTGACCAGACGCCTTGGCGTAGTGGACCCCGTGCCTGGTGGTTATCCACTCGGAGGCATCATCCTCGCGCAGCAGCTTGAGGATCTTGCAAATCATTTTTTGCGTGCAAAGATTGTTCTCCAGGACCACCGGCATATTGAGGAGGATCCTGGCACAGGAGTTCAGGTTCGTGGGTGTCTCGAGGTGGAACAACCGATGGCCTTGGTACTCCGCCAGATCCTCGTCCTTGGCGAGGCGCTGGAAACTTGAGGATGCCCGCGGGAGGGCACCGAGTTCATCGTGTAGCAGTTGGTGGTACCGGGTGCAGCACTGGGAAATACCGGATAGGTCACGGGCCCGTAGGTACTGGAGCACCCGGGATACTAGTTCGACGGGTAGTGCGTCATGAATGAAATGCAAAAAGACCATGTCCGAATCCAATTCGTTGAGCTAATCCATACTCTACAATAATATTTGGTGCGAACAATCAGCAGCACGTATACGGGTTACTAATCCTATATTTGAGCGCCCGGAGCTTTTCCACACAAGGGGAGGTCACGGAAGCCTTTACAGGTCCATAAATGTTCTCCAGTGAGTAGGTATCATTCTGCGCGGCTTCGGCAAGGACGGAGGAGAGCAAAGGAGAGGACCAGTCGTTAGGGATCATCATACCACCCGGCACATCGAGCGCGGTTCGGAGTGGGACGCTCAGGATGGATGAGGAAGGTTGCAAGCTCGGTAGCCTCGTCTCCCAGGCATTCACGTCGTTCACGTCGTCCACGTCGTCCTCTTCCTCCAGGATCGGGCGGTTCATGATGCGCAGCGTGTTGTAGAAGCGTATGCCCTCTTCACAATTGCACCAGTCAAGGGCCTTGCAGAGCGACGGGTAGATGTCGATGTTGTGCACGGCCCCGAGGGTATAAAACACTTCGACCAGTGCCAGCATCTTATCCTCATCCTCCGTAAAGCCAGAAGCGATACTAATGAGCTTTTCCACCGTCTTGGGGTTGAGTTTCTGCTTGTTCTCCACCATCTTTTTGCTTTTGGTAAGAATGGTATCAACCGAGTCATTGTCTGTGTCCACAGAAGCGTCGTCCTGGGATTTCTTTTTTGAAGGCGGGGCGGCACCGACCGAAGATTCGATGGAAGGCTGCTGCGAATCCGACGAGGCGTCATCGTCGTCGTCGTCGTGCTGCCCCGTCAAGGGCTTGCTCCTATCGAGAGCTTGTAGGACGGCATCTTGATCGAGACTCATTTTTTCCAGATGTACTTTGCACCATGTCCAACAAAAAAAGCCACAATAGACCGCTCACAACGAAGTTAGCCATCGGCGGGTGCTATGCTGACGGTCATCTGTGTGACAAACGTATTCGTGTCTCTATCGAATACCTGGATAAGGAGGTTGTTGGAGACTCTGTCGACCTTGAGCTTCCACCGCGCGTCACCCGATCCGATGGTCAGGTCGGAGGGGATCGCCACGTTATTGGCAAAGATGGCCTGTGTAGGAGTGAGCGTGAGTGCAGACCGCAACGAGCTACGATCCTGAGAGAGCAGGTTCAATCGGCACTGCGCCGGTTCGGTGAGGCTGGGTTTTTGCCATACCACCGAACCAAATACCTGAGGCACCGCTGTATCGTCCGGTGCGGTCAGATAGGAAGCGCGCAGCGATTCGAGTGTCGAGGCCGTTGTGTCCATGATGGCGCTAATCGTGTGCACATAGTAGATATCTCCATACTGCGCGCTCGAAGATGAGCGGAAGATCGGTGCCTTGAAGGGCGAACGCAAAGTCGAGCTGAGAGACATGACTTTGGATGGGACTACTGACGTGCGGGTGTTAACGCGTAAATGTTCCTTACCCTATAGTGCAACACAAGTTTTGTGCAAATGGAGGCGATCGAGCACCTACTTCCCCAGCAGCACAGCATCCCTCAGCGGTCTCCCGAGTGGTACCAAGTCCGCAAGTCCTATGTGACCGCGTCCGAGGCCGCGACGGTCCTCGGCAAGAACCCTTTCCAGACCAAACTTACCCTCGCCAAGCAGAAACTCGGTCTTAGCGAGCCTTTCCGTGGGAACGAGGCCACGGCGCACGGGCAAAAGTACGAGGATGAAGCCGTTCAGCTCTACGAGCAGACCTACCAGACCCAGGTGGTCCCCTTTGGGCTGATCAAGCACAAGGACCTTGGGTTTATCGCCGGATCCCCCGACGGCATCACCGTCAATGGCATTGCCATCGAAGTCAAGGTGCGTTCGCATCATTTAGCTTGCGCGGTAGGACGTCGTGGGCCTGTAGGGGCGGTAGGTAGGGGTATACCCGGTCGAGTAGGGAGGGCGGAACCTCGAGTACCCGGTAGCCGCGGCGGGCTTGGCCACCTCGTAGATGGACCCGGTCACACCGATCGTCACGGTGGCGACGAAGAAGTAGAGGAGGTAGCCGTGCCACAGCCCCCTCGTAAAGTGGCGGTACCAGGGCGTCCTCCTGATGCGCCGAGCCTGCCTGTTGGCCGCTGCCTTGGCCTGGGCGGCCGGCTTCTTACCGGGGGCCTTTTTGCCGAGGAGAGTATCGGTCGCCTCACCTAGGAAGTCTCCGATGAATCCAAGTGCAGCCTCGAGCGGGTTCTCGCTCACGAATTCCTCACTGACAAATTCCTCACTGACAAATTCCTCACCTAGGGGCGTGTCCTCGCCGAGGGCCTCACCGAGGGGCATATCCTCGCCGATAAAAATCAGGCCGTAGAAGGAGTAGAGGAGGGCATAAATCACAATGAATGCGAGAGGGTACATCGCTTCCCCAAAGGTCGTGGTCCCGGGTACGAGGAACTTGACCGGCGAGGCATAAATGTTGTTGAGGAACTTGGTCGCAATCGATTGAATTGAGCCGATGGGGTCCATACTGTACAGAGTTTGACGACTAACCAAGATTTTTTTTCACCTGTGCGCCTTCATTGTTCCTGGCGATGCTGCAGTGCCCGCTCAAACGCAAGCCCAGCCATTACATTCCCCCATACTACAAGCCTCAAGCGCAGTACATCCTCGAGATCTGCGACCTGGAGCATCTCGACTTTGTGCAGTACCGCCCTCCCGGAGAGCAAGGAGAGGCTGTATTTTGCGTGACGAGGGTTGAGAGGGATCGGGAGTGGTTTCGCCAGCAGATCCCTACGGTTCGGCACTTCTGCCACGTGATCCGCGACTTCCTGGCGCACCCCGAGGCCCTGGGCATGCTCCGCGAGGAGAAAGACCCCGATGCGACACTGGAGCGGATGCTCGAATACCGCCCATTCTTTACCCCAAGGGCCTCTGTCCTGCAAACCTATTTTTCGTAACAAGTGGACTGTGAAAACGAGAAGCGAGAAGCGAGAAAAAGGCCGACGGCTTTATCGATGGAGTGCCGATACATGCATGATACATTTGGTACAGCTTATCGATAGGGTGCTGTATACGTTTGCTCCAAGGCACCAGAAATCACCGATCCCTTCTTCAAGCTGGAAGGGGGGTTGCGCTGAAGCGTATTGCCATGCACGTCTCCCTTCCACTTGTGCATTTATGCATTATGCATTGCGTGTACGCAGATCACCATGGCCGTTTCTCCGATCTTTGTGAAAGAGGATATCGAGCGTCTTCTCTCTGTGCTGGATTTTACGTTCCTTGAGGATCAGCCCACACCGGGGACTGACTACCGCCAACAGGTAATGCTAATGAATGAATCGTGATGAATCGTGATGAATCGTGATGAATCGTGATGAATCAGGTTCTGATGCTGCCTGTGGAGCGCCAGGAACCCGCGGAGTGGAAGGTGGTGGACCTCGAATCGCCTGTCGTGGATCTGGAAGCTACCTATAACGAAAAGAAAGCCGCCTCGGATCTTCCGGTGGATCGCAACATGGAGACTATGGAGGTTACTGTGATACCTCTCTCAAGGCCGATTCACGAGGCGTGGTTCTCTCGGGAGTCTCTGGTCTACTCGGAAGAGGGTTACGACGAGGACGACGACAAGGACGACGACGAGGAACCGACGCTGCCGACTCAGGTCACAGTCTGGTGTGTTGGAGATGATTGTGGCCGCGCGCAGTGCCCGCCCAATCAGAATTTGCGCGGAGGGTTTGGCATCCTGGCAGTGTTTGTGACGGCACGGCTGGGTGTCGGATATCTCAAGGAAGTCGTGGTTCCCCTAACGAAGCTCTAGCTTCAAAAGGGCAAGAATTTGTCCATGTTGATTACTTGGATCTTGTTGGTCGCCGTCTGGAGGCGCAACCGGAGCGTTAGACGGTGAATCTCGGAGGATGTATCGGAGGGTGCTTTGAGGGGTGATTCCGGTGAGACTTTCACATTGCTGTGTAGGTAGGGCTCGCACTTGTCTAGGAGAGCCTGTACCTCCTTGCTGAGGGCTATGTAGGTGATGGAGGGTGTCAGCTGGTATCCGCAAGAAGAATCCTTGTAAAAATCGCCCCAAGGGCCGGAGATGCGCAGCATCGTCTCCGTCACGTTACAGCAGTACTGCCTGGAAAGACGGTTGTTGATGAGGTGTTGCAGGATGAGGAGTGCCTTGAATTGCTTACAGCGGTCCAGTGTCTTGTAATGGTAGCTGAGAGGCCGCAGGGCGTGGGGTGGGATGGTGATGTGATCGTCGACACCAAACAAGGAGTAATAACACCGATAGGCTTTGCGGTCTGTTGTCCAGATGGTAAACAGCTTGCTCCAAATCTTGCTCCTGGATCGTAAGGTATAATCCACGCTCAAAAAAACCCCGTGGGGTGTTGCGAGGTTGATCGCCTGGCTACCTCCGCTGCCGCTGGGGCAATGGTGGTTATACGAATACATGATTTTTACGAGGAGTTTGGTCAGTTCCGCATTGTCGGTCGTCATGAGGATTCCAGAATAGAGGTGAAGTACTTTCTGGACGGAGCGTGGTCGGCTCTTGTACAAGCGCTGGACTTCCTTGCTCACGTCGACCTCGACGTTACAGTGAGGGAGCTTCGAGAGGAGCGTGAGCGTCGCCTTGTCAATAGAAAAATGACCACGCCCGAGGACGAGGCACTGTGCGTCTGTCAACCAATCGAGGGCATCCGTCTTGGCCGCCATCATGCACTGAAAAAGGAGCAGGCACAGGAGGCAAGAGAACCACAGAAAGGCTACCAGAGAAATGAGGATCATGCTTTCGGGTGTGTTACCTGTGCGGTACAAAAAAAATACCCCCCGCGGCGAATGCAAAATTCCTTGGTTTTTTTTGCATGTGTCTCTTCATACAGACATACGTACATATACCCACACACAATGTCTGGGAGAGGCAAGGGCGGGAAAGGTCTTGGCAAAGGAGGTGCCAAGAGGCACCGCAAGGTGCTGCGTGACAACATTCAGGGCATCACCAAATCCGCGATACGGAGGCTCTGTCGGAGGGGTGGTGTAAAGCGCATCAGTGGTCTCATCTATGAAGAGACGCGGGGAGTGTTGAAGATTTTTCTTGAAAACACCATCCGTGATTCCGTCACCTACACGGAGCACGCGAGGCGCAAGACTGTGACGGCACTCGATGTCGTCATGGCACTCAAACGCCAAGGCAAGACCATCTACGGTTTCGGTGACATGCCTGTGACACAGTCTAGAGGCCGGAGAGGAGAGAATCCACCTAGGCATACCCGCACCCACATTCTCAAGTACCTGCGGGCTCTCGGTGCTCTGGCTGCGACGCCTGCCGCTAGCCCAAACACAAACGTGCACACTGGCACGAGAGACGTTGTGGCGTCGGAGGATAAAGGTGCTCCAGTTGTTTACCGTTTTACGGTCCAAAAAATCATAGGCCAGGGGGTGCCAAACCTCGATGAGGTAGACACGTTTTTCGGGAAACAAAATGTGTACGGCACCCTGTGCAAACGATCGGGCGTGGGTTGGCACAATATGAAGAACGTGGTAGCAAGTCACGAGAAACACGAGTTCATCACGAGAAACATCTTGACACCTGCTGCGGCACAGAACTTTACCCTCGTAAAGGCTCAGCGTCTGGATGCCGATGGTACGCTAGGTGCGATTGCAGGGTTTATCGTGTTGTTCGCATCGGACGACAACTACCACGATGTTGAGCTGGCCACGCGTTGCAACAAGTCCCAAGTGATGATTTCGCACGCGAATGCGAGCGAACGCACATCTCTCGGTACGGCACTAATGGCCTTTGGCCTAGGTGCCATCTGTATGAATGCACCTGGTGACACGGGTAGGTTTGAGGTGAGCCTGTCGCTGGCGACCTACACGACGCCACAGAGTAGACAGGCAATCTCAAAGGAGCTGTGGAACGCTACGATAGACAGTGTGCAAAAGCTCCGGGCACAAGGCATTGTCCAGCCAGCCAAAGGTGCTGTCGTAAGAGTGGACGACCCTCTAGGAGTGGACAATACCTACCTCAATCCAACAGGACTCTTGATGTTGTACCCAGTAAAAGGTAAACAAACCGAGTGGGTTCAAGCCAGCAAGGCTGCGCTCGCACCCGCCCCGGGTCTGGGAGGTATATTCAGCTCATTACTGTTTTACGTAAATCCTGTAGGAATCTGAAAAAAAATACGGGCGCACAGGGTAAGAAAGACGATATGAGGTTCCGCCGCTGGTTTACCACGAGCTCCAGTTTTAATGCATCGTTGCGCCGCACGCCTCCGGTCGACAAACCCACGGCCGTGCCACCAAACAACCCACCCCCGCCCGTCAAAACAGATGACGGTCAGGATACAGGCACCTTCAACCTCACACAATCGGGTCGGTGGAGGTTTACCGAAACGACTATGGACAACGGAGAGGTCCTGCTCAAGCTGGAATATCAGCCCGATCGTACACAGGATGTGTTTGTGCCTGTGCACACCTTCCAGGGTCAGCTGCCGTAGTCGCCGTATGGTCAACAATGTTGTGTCGACACCACGACTAGAGCCCCGACAAGGGCGCTGCGCGTGTGGTTTCGGTGCTCACGCCACCACGAGCAGTCTTGCATCATGTGATTTTGTGATTTACGTATTGGTATTGATCCTCGTGCTGCGGCCCGGTTGATGAATCCTGTTGAGCCCTTCCTGCATGATGGGTTGTTCAGGTAGCGTGAAATTAGTACGAATGACATTTTTCTCCCACCCCGGTTTGGGGCGAACGAAAAGGGCCTCTCCGAGACTGCCCCTGACCCTCTTGGTCTGGTTCAGGTATAAGAGTACGAGGATCGCGCCGAGTAGGATGTACCACCACATCGAGTCAGAATTTGTATTTGACATCGAGTCAGAAATTAATCTGTTTTTTGTGACCCACAGCGATGCACCCGGCGCTGGAACACCAGGATCCCAAACCTTACCTGACGAGCGAGGCGGACGTCAAGCTCGTGGACCAGATGGAGGACGCCTTGCAGGAACCGGAGATTATCCGCAAGCGCCCGCGTCTGAGTGATCTGCCATTGATTCACTTTACGACGGACCTTACCGGGCTCCCTCTCCCCGCACTCCGTCGCCTCTACACGATTGTGACCATGACGGCACGTCTCGTTGTCTACTTCTTCCCCTTGATCCCGTTCCCCAGAGAGTTGTGGTTGCTTGTCGAGTCTGTCAGTACCCTCCTCGACCTGCCTCCTGTGCCGACCTACGCGGGGTTGGTGCTCTGGAATTGGGAACGCACGACCACTGACTACGATGCATCGGTCTGTCTTCCCCGGCAGTTCCGCGTGCTCTACTTGCTCACGGGTCTTGAAGCGGAGGAGAATTTCTACCGTATGATGATCTGTATGGAATATCGCGCCGGTCGAATGTACAGCCATTCCATCACACCCCTCGAAATCTACAGTGTCCTGACCCAGGCCTGTTACTACCTTTCGGAGATCAACAGCGACCACTGCGATCCCACTCACTTTTACTACGTCGTCCGGCCTCTGTACAAACCAGTCACCTACCGAGGTGAGATGGATACCGAGTACGTGGGGCCGTCGGCGGTACAGAGCCCGGCGATCCATTTTATCGACCTGTGTCTTGGCACACGGCAATCGAGTAGCTATGGACAGCTGATGAGGAGCACCTACGTGCCCAAGGAGTTTCGAGAGCTCGTCGAGGACGGAGAACTGGCCTTGAAACTTCATACCGTCGAGAACGAATGGCTCTTGCAACGGTGCAGAGAGCAGCTGCTTGCCTTCCGGATGATCCACCGGGCGGTGGTGCAAAAGTACGTCGAAGTCTACAAGACTACTACGGGCACTGGCGGGACCGAGTTGAACGCTTACCTCGGCAACGCCATCCAGGCGACGCGCCGCACCATGACCTAGACGTTAACGACGGGCTGGTGAACCACAATGTCGGGTAAAAAGAAGTGCTGGTACTGCTCGGGAGTGAGGGGTGTGTTGTGTCGTAGCCGCTCGATAAGAGATGGTATGCAGCCTTTGCACTGCTTAGGTACGGGGATGCGCTTAAATAAGATGCTGGTGCAGGGATGGATCACCTGGGATTCATCCGGTAGCTCCCTAAGGTCTGACCCATCGGCGGGAATGCCCAGCACCTCAAAGGCTTGTAACTCGAAATCAGGATACCGCAGCTTGCGCCTCCTGACCACTTCTCGTTTCACGTCAAACAGAGTAGCGACCGTCACGTCATGGACGATCCGTTCAAAGTCCGGTTCCGAGCGGAACCGAAAGTACACTTGCATCAATCGCAGCTTGTCGAGGACGCAAGAGAAGAAATCGACTGCCGTTTTCTCAACATGTCCCTATCGAGAACATGCTTCTTGCGACTTCAGCTCCTAGGTGCCATCATGTGCTTGCTCGCCTTGTTCATGCTCCTTTTGATACAGGCAAATATCCTAACCCAAGGACGTGGTGCTCTGGTGGTGCTCATTTTCCTATCACTGGCGGCCCTCGTGCTAAACGCGTGCGCCGTAGCGAGACTGCAACCGTACAGCGAACCATTACTTTCCGAAGTCACCGAACTCTAACCTTCCTTTTTTGATTCTCAGACCCAACGAGATGCACCGAATCATCACCTGTTGCCTGCTTGGATCCCTCGTGGCCGCGGCACCCAAGGCCTTCCGCACCACACACCGTCTCCAGGACAACGCGGCGTGGGCCCTTTATGAACCTCCTACCGCGGCACCCACCTCTGGTTACGATTCGGTAGCTGGTGATCTCATCACCGAAGC
>JAIXQT010000053.1 GCA_027485595.1 Pseudomonadota bacterium
AATCCCGAGCCACGATGTGCTCCATTCCGGTTCCTACGAGTGGAGCCTGAGCTCGCAAACAAGGCACTGCCTGACGCTGCATGTTCGATCCCATCAACGCGCGGTTAGCGTCGTCGTTCTCAAGGAACGGAATGAGCGATGCGGCCACTGACACGATCTGTTTAGGACTTACATCAAGCTTCGTTACCTCAGGAGGTGGAACGAGGAGGTACTCACCATTACGGCGTACCGGTACGTTCTGCTCCTCGATGTTCCCCTTCTTATCCATTGGGATAGAAGCTGGAGCGATCGTCTCACGCTCTTCCTCGAGCGCTGAGAGGTATACAATGTCGTCTGATACGCGGCCGTTGTTATCAACGACGCGGTACGGAGTCTCAACGAATCCGAACTCGTTTACACGAGCGTACACAGCGAGCGAAGCGATAAGACCGATGTTCGGACCTTCCGGCGTCTCAATCGGACAGATACGTCCGTAGTGAGTCGCGTTAACGTCACGAACCTCGAAGCCAGCGCGGTCACGGGTAAGTCCACCTGGTCCAAGGGCCGAGAGACGACGCTTATGAGTAACCTCAGAGAGCGGATTGGTCTGGTCCATGAACTGTGAAAGCTGCGAAGAACCGAAGAACTCCTTAACTACAGCGGCAACTGGCTTGTAGTTGATGAGGTCCTGAGGGACGAGGGTATCGATGTCCTGCATACCCATACGCTCCTTCACAGCTCGCTCCATACGAACGAGACCGATTCGGTATTGGTTCTCAATCAACTCACCTACAGCGCGAACACGTCGGTTGCCAAGATGGTCGATGTCGTCGATCGAGTACCGCTGACCGTCCGTTGAGTTACGGAGCTCAAGAAGGTAACGAACGGTCTCCTTGATATCCTCAGGAGAGAGAACGCCCTGATCCATCGGTGGAGCCTCACGCCCCTGAGAGATGTAGAGCTTGTGGTTCATCTTGTATCGACCGATGTCAGAGAGATCGTATCGATCAGGATTGAAGAACAGATTCTTAAAGGTAGCTTGCGCTGTCTCTGGACGAGGAGGATCACCAGGACGTAACCGTCGGTAAATCTCAATCAAGCTATCGATCGTTGGACGGCCCGAGAGACGTGAGTAGAGCGAGTTATCGCCCGACATCTTGTCTGATACGAGTGTCTTCCAGAGCGACTCGCCGATGTGGTTGTCGTCGAGGTAGAGCACGCGAATGCGGTCGAGGCCAAGCTCGCGTTGAAGGGTAATCTTACCCTTCTCAACGATCTCGCCCTTCGAGTTAACCTTATCACCCTTGAGCTCATCGCCAGCGTTAACGATAACTTCGAACTGTTCGCAGATGGCCTTAGCTTCCTTCTCATCGAGCTCGAGAACAGCTGCGCCTACACGTTCACGAATAACATCCCAGCCAACGAGAACTTCTCCCTTCTCAGCGATAACTTCGCCGCTCTTAGGATTAACGATATCGTCGGTTGCCTGAACAACGGTCTCAGCTGCGATGAGTCCAACAACTGCCTCTGGACCGATCTCGATCTCAGTAACCTCAGCCTCTTTGAGACGTCTGATAACAGCTTTGTTGAACTTACCACCCTGCTTAACGAGCACTTTGCCGTTAGCCTTGATCTCCCGTACAGCCTTCTGGCCTTCCAATTGATCTGCACGGAACTCTTTCGTTACAAGACCCTTGGCACCGAAAACTACGGTATCGGTCTTGTAGTAGGTCGAGACGATATCGTCAGCGGTCATACCGACAGCGCGAAGAAGAACGGTAGCGTTCAATTTACGACGACGGTCGATACGGACGTGAAGGATATCCTTTACGTCGAACTCGAAATCGATCCACGAACCACGGTACGGGATAATACGAGATGAGTAGAGAAGCTTGCCTGATACGTGGCTCTTTCCATCATCGTGATCGAAGAACACACCTGGAGAACGGTGAAGCTGAGACACGATAACGCGCTCGGTTCCATTGATAACGAACGTTCCGCGCTCGGTCATGAGCGGGATCTCACCGAAGTATACAACGTCCTCTTTGAGCGCGCTCAAGTTACGAGCGCCAGTGTCTGGATTTACATCCCAAAGAACGAGTTGAATGGTGACACGAAGTGGAGCCGCCCACGTCATTCCACGGTCGCGACACTCGTCTTGGTCGTACTTCGGAGTTCCGAGGTTGTACGACACGAACTCAAGCGATGCTGTGTTGTTGTAATCACGAATTGGGAAGACAGATTTGAAGACCTTTTGAAGACCTACTTCTTCTCTCTTCTCTGGTTCTACGTTGGATTGAAGGAATCGCTCGTATGAGCTCTTTTGGATTCCTATCAGGTTTGGGATTTCGGCTACTTCGCCGATCTTTGAGTAACTGTTACGGAGTCTGAGATTGGTCTTGATTTTTGATGTCATACGTAAGTGACTCTAAAGGCAAAAAGCTCATGCCGCCCGTGGGAGGCAGACTGAGCTGGGTGCGCTTCCTACCTTTTCCTCTTTGGTTAGCTAGACCGGTGAGAGAAAGGTTTTAACAAGCGGTAATGACGGTGCTTTGTACCCTAAACCTGGAACTAATGGAACCTCGAGCCCTGAGATTTCCACTAGTATTAATATAGGGGGACTTAGCTCGGCCAATTACCTATCAACAAGCCTTTTGGGACGCAACCCTAAGATTGCGCCCCATACAGGCCGGCTTCATGGATGAGGGGCGGCTTGTGGGCCGCCCCTCTTTCACTGGATTACCAACAACGTTTGTTGTTGTCGGTAATTAAGCGCGAGCTTACTTAAGGCTAGCCTTAGCTCCGGCTTCCTTGAGCTTCTTAACGAAGTCCTCAGCCTCAGCCTTAGCAACAGCTTCCTTAACGAGCTTTGGTGCGCCATCAACAAGGTCCTTAGCCTCCTTGAGGCCAAGTCCGGTGATCTCACGAACAACCTTGATCACCTTAACCTTCTCTGCGCCAGCATCATCAAGCATGATGGTGAACTCAGTCTTCTCTTCTACTGCCGCAGCAGCACCAGCGCCAGCACCAGCAGCCATCATAGCAACTGGAGCAGCAGCGCTCACACCAAGCTCTTCCTCGAGCTTCTTTACCATCTTCGCAGCATCCATAAGGGACATAGCCTTAATGAAATCTACTACGCCGTCGAACGTATACGCCTCTGACATGGTTTTACTCCTTTCCTTTCGACACAACTAAAAACAATTAACTAATTCTTCAGCACACCGGCTCAACCTGCCCCAATTAAGCAGCCGCTGACTCACCTCCGAGCTTCTTTCGGTAAGCCTCAATTGCTCTCACGACCTGGGTACCAGGCTCAGAGGCTACTCGAACAAGGCGAGTAGCAGGCTCCAAAATAAGGCTTAGCAACATGGCAAACGTCTCCTCTCGGCCAGGCATCTTCGACAACGAATCTACCCCTGCCGCGTCAACGTACGCGCCATCAAGCCAACATCCCTTCACTCGAAACTTATCATTCTCCTTCGCGAACTTGACGAGCACCTTAGTTGGCGCAATTGCGTCTTCCGCGTTGGTCACCACAAGGGTTGGGCCAACGATGGTGCCGAGGAACTTGGCGACCTCGTCCTGCTTACCACCTTCAGCTACCTTGCTTACAGCAAGACGAGCGAGCGTGTTTTTTACAACGCGCGCTTCACATCCAGCCTTCTTAAGCTCGCCTCTCAGCTTTGTGACCTGAGCTACAGTGAGCCCACGGTAATCAGCACAAACGGCAACCTGTGCCTTGGAGAAACTGCTTACAATCGACTCAAGCTCTACTTGCTTCTCAGCTTTATCCATTTTTAAAACTCCTTACGCTCTAAGCGCCGCTACATCGAGAGCTACGCCTGGCCCCATGGTGAGGGAGATCGAAGCTGATTGAAGATATACACCCTTGCTGCTCGAAGGCTTTGCACGGTTGAGAGCCGAGAACAGCGCCGAGACGTTGTCCTGGATCTTCTGAGGACCGAAAGAAGCCTTTCCTACAGCGGCATGAACGATTCCTGCCTTGTCAACGCGGTACTCAGCGCGTCCCGCCTTCACTGACTTAACGGTCTCTCCTACGTCGAACGTTACCGTTCCAACCTTAGGAGATGGCATCAAGCCGCGAGGTCCAAGGAGCTTTCCTACCTTTCCAACCTGAACCATCATGTCTGGTGTTGCAACAACGCTGTCGAAATCAAAGAATCCACCCTTGATCTTCTCAACGAGGTCATCACCACCCACGAAATCAGCGCCAGCGGCCTCAGCCTCCTTTGCCTTGTCACCCTTCGCGAACACAAGAACGCGAACGGTCTTTCCAAGTCCGTGTGGAAGCGCAATCGATCCACGAACGTTTTGGTCAGCCTTCTTCGGGTCCACTCCAAGCCGAACTGCGACCTCAACGGTCTCATCGAACTTAGCGGACGCGGTCGATGCAACAACCTGACATCCCTCTTCCATCGAATAGAGCTTCTCAGCTTGGACCTTAGCCCTTGCTGCTCGGATTCTCTTTCCCTCTTTTTTGCGAGCCATAACTACTCTTAAAAACTTAACTAAACTGGTTTCCCGGGGACTTTTAGCGACCAACCCGTACCTTTTTAGCGCCCATTCCACCGTTTTACGGGGATTAAGGAGCCGGTAGCCTAGGTATTAACCGCCGAGAAGTCAATATCTCCAGGGCTATTTGAGGACATCAACACCCATGCTTCGAGCGGTTCCAGCAACTATCTTGAACGCTGCCTCCTCGTCGTAGCAGTTAAGGTCCTGCATCTTCTGCTTAGCGATATCGTACACCTGAGCCTTGGTGAGCTTTCCTACCTTGTCCTTATTTGGAACAGAGGAGCCCTTCTCAATGCCAAGAGCCTTCTTGATCAGGTATGAAACCGGAGCAGTCTTGAGCTCAAACGTGAACGACCGGTCCTTGAAAACGGTAATAACTACCGGAACCACCTCGCCCTGCTGCTTCTGGGTTCTAGCATTGAACTGCTTACAGAACTCCATGATGTTTACGCCGTGTTGACCGAGAACTGGTCCGATAGGAGGAGCAGGGTTAGCCTTTCCTCCGATTACCTGCAACTTAATGAACGTACTAATCTCTTTTGCCATCTTGTACCACCTATACCTACAACTTTCAGGGGCTTAGTAATACCAATTACTTAGCACTTCTCTACTTGCATGAAATCGAGCTCGACTGGAGTAGCACGGCCGAAGATGCTGATCAACACCTTCACCTTGCCCTTTTCTGGCCGAACTTCCTCAATTGTTCCATTGAATTCAGCAAATGGACCGTCGACAACCTTAACGGCGTCGCCCTGCTCAAAGTTCATCTTAGATCTCGGAGAAGCAGCTCCTTCCTCAACCTGGCTGAAGATACGAGATACCTCATCCTCAGTTATTGGCTGAGGTGTTGTGGCATCTCCGACGAAGCCCGAGATCTTTGGGGTCTCCTTGACAAGGTGCCAGGTCTCTTCATTGAGAACCATCTGCACAAGGATATACCCAGGGAAGAATTTCCTCGTGGAGGTTTTCTTCTGTCCCTTTACTAACTCCACTACCGTCTCCTGAGGGACGTGCACCTCTCCGAAGAGGTGAAGGAGGTTATTTAAACGAATTCGCTCTTCAAGGGCCTGCTTGGCCTTCATCTCAAAGCCAGCGTAGGCTTGAACGACGTACCACTGTAACTTTTGCTCTGTTGTGTTCGTTTCCATAGCGTTGTGCACTAAACAGCGTTGCCTACCAAACAGTCTTACCGACTCAACATCTTGCCCATGAGCCAATTAAACGAAAGATCCATCACGAAAAGGCAGAGCGAGATGAACGCGATGATCAGAAGAACTACCCCCGTCATCTTCATTGCCTCTTGTCTCGTTGGCGAGTGAACCTTTTTAAGCTCGTCGATGCTCTCCGAGACGTACCCCTTTGTGCGGGAAACTATCGACTCGGACGCACCGTTTGCCACCTTTTCGTTCATCGAAAATCCTACGAAATCTCAATAAAATCGCTTCGATAACGAGGGGTTAGACCGCCTCCCGCTCGAATTCCGACCTATCGCACCACCCCCACACCACGCGGCACACGTACCACGTATAGGACGGAGAGTGCGCAAGGTAGCAGAATTCAAGGGCATGAGCAAACGGCCCCCCTCGATTTTACCTACCAAGCTTCTCCGTAATGGCGGCTTCAACGTACTCCTTCAAAGCCGGAACCTTAACGGTGCTTAAAACCTCGCTGGCAAAGGCATGAATCAGGAAGTTACGAGCATCCTCTCGGCCGATACCGCGCGAGCGAAGGTAGAACAAAGCTTCTTGGTCAAGCTGCCCCACGGTCGCCCCATGGGTGCATTTTACGTCATCAGCCCAGATCTTGAGCTGGGGGCGGGTCTCAATGCTCGCGTTAGGCGAGAGCAAGAGCGCTTGGTTCGATTGGAAGGCGTTCGTCTTCTGAGCTATCTGATCCACCGTGATCGTTCCCGAGAATACTCCACGGCTCGCGTCAGCGTAGATCCCCTTGAAGTGTTCCCGGCTCTCGATCGAGGGCTCTATGTGATGAATCTCGGTCGCGTTGTCGACGTGCTGCGTTCCGCTCAACACGGAGAGCCCGTTCAACACAGCGGTAGCCGAACTTCCCTTCAGGTTTGCGGTCACGTTATTACGAACGAGGGCGCCACCGAACGAGAAGATGTGAGTCGAAACCTTTCCTGAACGCCCTTGGGACACGATCGTATTCGAAACGTGATTCGCCGACACCGCTTCGCGTTGATACTTGTAGTAATCAACGATGGCGTTATCAGCAGCGACGACTTCAGCGACAGGAAGCGAGAGATACTGCTCTCCGCCGGTGGTCACATGACTTTCAATGATCGTGACCTGAGAGTTCTCGGCCGCTTGGACAAAGAGGCGCGGCGCGACAACGCGACCGGTACTCTTAGCTGTCGCAACGTGCACGATGTGAATCGGCGTCTCGACAACGGCGCTCTTCGCCACAACGATTGCGACACCATCGGTCAACAACGCAGTTGAAAGCGCGGCAAACGCGTCTTCCTGATGAGGAGCGAGCGAACCGATTCCCTCTACCACTCCGTCGCTCAAACGAACGACGCGAGCACCGACGAGATCCCCTTTCGAGGAGTGCGCGGCGGCATAGACACCATCAACGAATACGAGCGTATGCGCTGAAAGGCCATCGATAAGGAACGGCTTTAACGCCTCACCACTCACCTCTCCGCTCTCACTGGATACCGGCGCGTAGCTCCCTCGAGCGATCGCCTCGGTATTAGTGTATTTCCAGGCCTCCATACGAGGAGTTGGAAAGAGAACCTTCGAGAACACGCTCTCGGCTTCAGCGATAAGAGCGCTGAAGGAACCAAGGGAACCTTGTCGCTTCTTCACCTCAGCGAGCGCGGAGCTCGTCCAGCTTTGCGTGGCGACTGCGCCATCTTTGTGTTTAGTAACAGTACTCATGAGATACCCTTACGCGGTAGCGGTAGCAGACTCTTTAAATGAGGCATAGCCGTGGGTCTCAAGCTCGAGCGCGAGCTCTTTGCCGCCGGACTTCACGATCCGCCCATCAACCATCACGTGCACAACGTCTGGCACGATGTAGTTGAGGAGTCGTTGGTAGTGGGTAATCACGAGCATCCCGTTATTCTGAGAACGAAGCTTGTTGACGCCATCCGCTACGATCTGGAGCGCGTCG
>JAIXQT010000026.1 GCA_027485595.1 Pseudomonadota bacterium
CGTGCAGCAGGCCCAGGTGGTTCCCGCTCTCAAGAGCCCCGAGCACACCCACGTGGATTCCATCTCAATCCGAAACGAGATGCTTGAAGCCCTTGAGACTGCGATTCGCAAACTTCCAGATGATTACCGTCCTGTATTCATCCTTCGTGATGTTGATGGACTCACAAGTCGTGAGGTGAGCAGAATCCTGGACCTCACCGTTCCAGCGGTGAAGTCAAGATTGCACCGTTCCCGTCTCATGCTTCGTCGACGACTGAACCGCTTCTTCGTTGAGCAGCGTCCGCAGAATCAGCAGGACGACCTCGATCTCGATATCGTAGCAGCGAACAGTAAGTAGTATCCTCACCCGTGGAGGGGTTACCCAACTCTTGGAACGCCACACTAGAAGTGTGGCTTCCAGGGGAGAGAATTCAAATCGTTGGGCGCCGACCCGTTAATCAGGTCTACGTTCTGAACGAAGATCGAGCACCTGCCCTTGTCGCCAGTGAACACCTTTCGCCATCCTGGCGCAAAAAGGGATTCATCGGTTAGAGCGGTGGTATCCCGACATGCCAGAACGAAGTCTGGAAGAACTTCTGTAAACGCTGAGTCAAATCGGTGGTCGTATGGCTGGAGGGCCTGTAGAACGCGCTCAACGGTCTCGTTAGGATAAACCTCATCGTACCGGGCATCGAGAGAAACCCTGAATCTCGGATACCCATGAAATAGAACGTAACTGCCATGGTTGAAATGAGTCAGAACGTTACCACCCCGTGCGTGCCGCGCGAGCCATGCGAATGTCTCGACAGGCTGTCGGGAGTAATCAAGTTTAAAAGTGCCCATAGTGAGGGTCGCGTACAAAAGAGTCACCGCTCCAACAGAGGCAACGGCCCACATGAGCCCACAACAAACCTGTGATAGTGTTTTGGCGCGAGATCGGCAACTGGCACCGAACGTTGCCAGGAGAGAGTCCAATGAGGCGGGAAGGTAGACGCTCGCTGTGAAGAGAAAATAGGGGATATTTCTCTGGCTTTTGATTGCCGCCGCAAGACTAATCACCAAAAATAATGAGACCTCCATGGGGATTCGCTTGCGACCTTCGGTCGCCAAGGTCAGTAGTGTAATAAGCGCTATCCCGTAGAAGATCGCATTTGAAAGATGGAGCTGAGTCCATGACCATTCAGGGATGAGGGGCCTGGACATGGTCACAGAATTTAGGATGAACGGAATAAACGACCAGCCGTAGGGGGTAGCGAGCGGTGTCATGAGGGATACCAGGCCCGCGGATATGAGAGGAAGCTCTGTTCTTCCTTTGTGGCGTATGACGCGACATCCACAGGTCATGAACAGGTAAGCCCAGCCCACGATGAAACTACCGTGAGCGTTGACCCATATCCAGAGCACCAGGGGCAGTGCAAAAAGTAGGAATCGTCGGCCGGTCCTTCGGTATACCTCCAGTAGCGCCACAAGTGTCGCGAAGAGGAAGAACGACAAGGTTAAAGGTCGAATGCTGCTATTCCAGATGAATGAGCAGGGAAATAGGCTCAAGAATAAAAGTGGATTGCAACGCTTCTCACTCTGATTAAGCGACTGCTGCGCCCACAAAAGCGCCACCACGGTGAGATATCCTAGGACGCAGGTCAGCGTGAAAAGCGAGAGATCCCCGCCTAGCTGACTTACTCCGTAAAAGATGACAGCCGAAAGCCACTCGTGATCAATCCACACCGGCTTCGTTACGGTGTAGGCGAACGGGTCAGTCCGAATTGGCCACCCATGGAGAGTGGTTAGGCGACCGGATGCTACGAGGTGAAAGGTATCCCCATCGCCGATTCGAAAATAATAGGCACAGAGAAAGATTATCAGCGCATAGGGAAGTGCTCGGATGGCGGGGGAGCGACACATGGCATCAGCGTGCTGGCTAATCTTAAACATGAAAGGCATCTTCGATGCTTAACGCATCGAAACTGGTCGGTAAAGGTCTCACAGGATGGTGTAAAATGATTTCTTGTTGCGCCATGTTACAGTCTGACCGCAACGTGGTTTGAGCCAAAGAAAAGATCCTCGAAATAGATCGGCTCATGACTCGGGGCCTTCGATGAGACTTGGGCTACACCTTCGTTCACGGAACACAAAAAACCTCGACACGAGGCTGAACCTACGGGGCGCGGATAGAAGATGACGCACCGAGGGGGTGCGTCTGGCCCGACCAGACTCGCGGAATGGGCTCCTCGTGTGTTCGAAACAACGGATATGCTGAAGACGGGCCCCTGCTCTATCATTCTGCTCATGATGAGAAGCCCTGTAACCAGCATGATGTGCTCGACATTAACCGTTTAGAGGGTAGTGCCGATGTGGGGTGCAGTGCGCGTGCTGCGCGCGCGTATGACCGTCTCTCACCTGCGCCCTTGGAGGGTTGGGAGGGCCCGAAAACCGCTAGGTAGAACTCGAAAACACGGTTCAGCTCCTTTCCCATTTCTTCCCGGGCAGTGTAGTCTTCACCCCATGCAACGGTGGCCTTTGACCCTCACAGTCCTGATGACTTTCGTGCTTGGCGCGTGTTCGTCCGATGACGTTCCGCCACCACCTCTACCAGGGAGTAGTGCCTCGGTGGGGCGCGGGGCTCAACTTGCCGGCGGGCTCGCTGCTTGCGGGTTTTGCCATTCTCTTCAGGGGAAGCCAGGTGCGCCACTTTCCGGCGGCCGGACAATGAGCGACATGTTCGGTGAAGTGGTTGGTCCAAATATCACGGTGTCACCAGCCGGTATTGGAACATGGAGCGAATCTGATGTTCGAACGCTCATGCGCGCTAACAAGCGTCCCGATGAAACCTACCTCTATTCGTGGTTCCACAAAGGAAACGAGTGGATGTCTGACGCTGATTTAACGGCGCTGATCGCTTTCCTGCGAAGCCTGCCTCCGGTCGAGAACGTGGTGGAGCGACGAGATATCTCTTGGATTGAGCGGAACACCACGGGCTTCTTCACGGCCGCAGCAGAGGTAAAGGGGTATGTTCCGCAGATCTCGTCGCGGTTCCGGCTTCAGTACGGCGAATACCTGACGAATAGCGTCGCGGGATGCGACCGGTGTCACGCTACGCCGGGAGGAACTTTTGGCTCGAGTGAGTATTTAGCGGGTGGCGCGGAGATAGTATTCGATGGTGAGACAAAGATAGCCCCGAATATCACGCAGTCAAAGGGCGCTGGTATCGGTAACTGGAGTGAAGGGGACCTGACACGGTACCTGCGCACCGGAGTGACCCCAGCGGGTCGTGAGGTTGATAAGCGTTTCTGTCCGGTCGAGTTCTACCAGCGCGCGACGCCTGAGGAGATCGACTCCGTGGTCGCGTACCTGCGTTCTGTCCCGGTCGTTGAAGAGCCGCAGTCGTAATATGATAGTTTTAGGCATCGAGTCGAGTTGTGATGAGACGGGGTTAGCGATCCTTGAGATCGATGACGCTGGAGTCTCCTCTATTCGTGGCGAGGTTCTGTCTTCTCAGGTGGCCCTTCATGAGAAGTATGGAGGGGTCGTTCCGGAGTTAGCGTCTCGGGAGCACATGCGGAACCTTCCCGTGCTGTGTGAAGAGCTCTTCGATACAACCGGCATCTCACGTAAGGATGTCGATGGAATTGGGGTCACCTGCGGTCCGGGGCTCAAGGGGTGTCTCCTGATGGGGGTGACCTTCGCGCAGGGGCTTGGGCTTTCGGAAAAGATTCCGGTATTTCCAGTGAATCACATCGAGGGGCATATCCTTTCGGGTGAGCTTCATGAGCCAACCATCAAGCCTCCATACCTCACCTTAGTTGTTTCGGGGGGGCACACCGAGATAATCCTGGTTGAGGGGCTCGGTCGATATACATGTCTGTGTCGAACGCGGGACGACGCTGCGGGTGAGGCGTTTGATAAATCCGCGAACCTCTTAGAGCTACAGTATCCAGGTGGTGCTCGACTCGCGGGATGGGCTGACAAAGGTGCTCCATCTGCCCGATTTAAGGTCCCTCGTGTGGCTCGCGAGATGGAGGACTTTAGCTTCTCTGGGCTCAAGACCGCAGTTGCCCTTATGGTGAAGCGTAACCGCGAGGAGCTTTTCGGTGATGAGAAGCTCTTCGCCGATGTGTGTTGGGCTATCCAGGACGGAATTGTAGATCCTCTTGTCGTTAAGGTATCGCGGGAGGTAAACGCTCGCCGTCTGCCGCTCGTCGTCTGTGGCGGGGTCTCGGCTAACGCGGAGCTTCGAAGGCGTCTGACAGAAAAATGCCGCACCGTGTACTTTCCTCCGATGAAGCATTGTATTGATAATGGCGCCATGATCGCCTACGTCGCCGCTCGGTATCTCGCGGCTGGAACCAAACCTCCGCACATCGATATCTTCAGCCGCTGGCCTGTTGAGACGCTGAGCGATTTTTATGGAGTTGCGCATGGCTAAGGGGCCGCGTCGAGAGCGTGCAAAAGACACGCTACGAGACTTAAACGTTCGACCAACGAAGGAGAGGGGGCAGAACTTCCTCATCCGTCCGGAGATACCGCAAGCTATAGCGGATTTCGGTAACGTTCCGGAGGACGCGCAGGTAGTTGAGATAGGTCCGGGAACAGGTGCTTTGACCGAGTACCTTGCGAAGTTTAAGAACCTCACGTTGATCGAGATCGAGCCTAGCTTCTGTGAGCACCTTGCGACGAAGTTTCCGCACGCCAAGATTATTAACGCCGATGTCAGGACGGTTGATCTCTCGACGATCGGAAGTAACCTCTATGTGTACGGTAATATCCCATACGTATTCTCATCTGAGATCGTATTCCATCTGATCAAATGCCGCGCACACGTTCATCAGGCGGTGATGATGGTGCAGAAGGAGTTCGCGGAGCGTATTGGCGCCTCAACGTGTACCCGCGCCTACGGAAGTATCTCTGTATCCGCGCAGCTCTTCGCTGATATCGAGCTTGGGATCATCGTTCCTGGTGACGCCTTCCATCCTCCAACGGAGGTTCAGTCGCGGGTCATGAAGGTCACCTTTCGTGAAGCCCCACGAGCGGACGTTCCTGACTACGAATTCTTTCAAGTGGTGGTGCGAGCCGCCTTCTCGCAACGGCGCAAGAAGCTGCTCAATAGCTTAATGTCCCAAGGTCGGTGGACGAAAGAGCGTATCCTTGAGGCGCTTGCGACTGCTGGTATATCGCCTGACGTGCGGGCGGAAACCCTGTCGGTGGAGAACTTCGCGGCGCTCACCAAAGCGTTCGCTATTCCCTCATAATCCCTTTACGGTGAGGGACGAACATCTTGACGCTACCGCTGGGACAGCGCAAACGTCTCCGCATGAGGTTGCCGGAGGTGAGGCAAAGAAAAAGGCATCACCGATGCTGCGGCGCGGTCCTACAGAGACCAGAAAGAAGTGCCTCTCGTTTCGGTATCGCCGCCGCATCGGTGCATGTGAGCAGGCTGGTCTCACTCTCGTGAGCGAGACTTATGAAGCCAGCTTCACCTGAGCGAGCCCAGGCGTCGTGAGCTTCTTAGCTCCCTTGGAACTTGCAAAGAAGTCCTCTGGAATCTCTCCGATCAATTTTTCAACTGACTCGCGCTTAACACGCCAGTCTGATCCGAGCTTAAAGCCCTCAATAGTGCCGGCCTTAATGAGGTCGTAAACCTTCGGTCGGTGAATGCGAAGTAATTTAGCCACTTCCTTGACGGTCAGGAGGAGAGGTTGTGGTACCTGTGTCATATCAAATCCTTTAACAACTACTACCGAAACGTTATGACAACCGACAAATCGATTGACAGAAGGGTTATGGTTTGAGGCTGATCGAATGTGACGTTTGTTTACTGTTTCGTCGTAATTGGCTAATAAGATAGGGGTATTAGTCAGCTTTTGAGATGCTCGTTTATAGGGCATACTGCCTGTTCTGGGAGGTTCCAGACATCTCTGAATCTCACCACCCTGGGGGCTTGTATACGAGTTCCCTCTTTTTTCGCTATGAGTTCGCGCAGATTCGCATTCGTTATTCCTCGCTACTTCGATGGTATCGCTGGTGGCGCCGAGACCTTGATGGGAAATATGGCTTCGCGCCTGAAGGCGCGGGGCGATACCGTGGAGGTGTGGGCCACATGCGCCAAGGATAATAGAACGTGGGCTAATGAATTCGCTCCCGGTGTGTCAGACGTTCACGGAATTCCTCTCCACCGGTTTCCCGTGGATTCTCGAAACCTTGACGCTTGGATTCCGATCCAGCTTGCGCTCCACGACGGTCACAAGATATCCACAGACGACCAGCTCACGTGGATGGCTGAAAGCGTCAATTCTCGAGCTCTCTACACTCACATCGCTCGGAACGCTCACGCATTCGACGCCATATTTTTCGGGCCCTATCTCTTTGGTACCACCTTTTGGGGGTCTCTCATCGCTCCCGAGAAAAGTATTCTTATCCCGTGCCTCCATGATGAAGCGTACGCGTATCAAGATGTGATCGCGTCGATGTTCAGGCAGGTGAGGGGCTGTCTCTTTAACGCCGAGCCTGAGATGGAGCTTGCGCGTTCTCTCTATGGCGAGATTCCGGGAGGGGTTGTTGGGATGGGATTCGACATGCCATCGCGTGAGTATGTGAACGGTCTTGAGGCCTACTTCCGTGATTCCACACCGTACATCCTCTACCTCGGACGAAAAGAGACTGGAAAGAACGTTCATATCCTGATCGATTACTTCGTGGAAGCGAAGGCTCAGGAGCTCATTCCGGAGCACGTCAAGTTGGCTATTCTCGGAGGTGGCAGCTTTGGAGACCTTCACCGTCCCGAAGTTTTGTCTCGCGAGGACATCGTTGACCTTCCACACGTAAGCGAGCGTGATAAGCAAAGGCTCCTTCGACATGCCCTCTACCTCTGTCAGCCCTCGACCAACGAATCTTTCTCTATCGTCATTATGGAGGCGTGGATGGTGGGAGCCCCGGTCGTTGTGCATGGGGCGTGTCCTGTGACTCGTTATCACGTTGAACATTCCGGAGGTGGGCTCTACTTCAGTTCGGCGGACGATCTAGCGGGAGTGACGAACTATTTCTTGCGGGAATCGAACGTTCGGCAGGTTCACGCCGAGTCTGGGGCTTCTTACGTGCGACTCGAATACTCGTGGTCCTCAGTGTTGAGTCGTTTCGACACGATCGTGTCGAACTTGATCCTCACGAAGGCGGGCGGTTCCGGGGAGGGAAGGGACGATGAGTAGCGGTCGAATGGTCGATGAGTACGATCGAGCGTCTGCTCGGAGAAAGATATCCTTTCTCTTTGGTCTTTTGGTGCTTGTGTTCGTGTTCGGCACACTCGGGTACATGCAGTTCGAAGGGTGGGATGCTCTCGACGCGTTTTACATGACGGTCATTACCCTTGCCACGATCGGATACGGTGAGGTCCATCCCCTCACAACGCCCGGCCGTATCTTTACGATCATTCTGATATTTGCCGGGCTCGGAATCTTCACTGTGATGGTCGGCTCGGTATCCCAGGCCGTGTTAGAGGGACAATTCGACAAGCTATTTGACAGGAGCAAAAAGATGCGAGAGCAGATTGAAAAGATGCGAAACCACACTATCTTTTGTGGGTTCAGTCGTCTGAGTCGTATCGCCGCGGCTGAGCTTCGTCGCGCTGGTGAGGAGATCGTTGTAATCGAAGCAGATGAGGTTCGCGGTCGTGAGGCGGAGCAGGCGGGGTTCCCGGTGGTGTATGGTGACGCAACCCTGGATGAATCCTTGACGTCTGCCGGTGTCGCTCGGGCGAAGCGACTTATCACGCTTCTGCCTCGAGATTCCGATAACGTGTACGTGACTCTGACCGCGCGTGAGCTGAACTCATCTCTCTATATCGTGAGCCGAGCCGAGGACGAGGTCGGTGAAAAGCGTTTAAAGCGAGCAGGAGTCAATCGGCTCGTATCGGCGTACCGTCTCGCGGCTCGCAAGCTCGCGGATGGGTTGATGCGGCCCTACATAACTGACTTTTTCGAGATCGCCGGAACTGGGGTCGCGGGATGGAAGATCGAGGAGATCAAAGTTCCCGCATCCTCCCCCATTTGCGGCAAAACCTTACGAGACCTCGCCTTGCGACAGACCGCGAATGTAAGCATCGCCGCAATTATCTCGCCTGAGGGGAAATTTCAACTCAATCCCCAGGGAGATACCGTTCTTGGCGCTGATTCAACACTCATCGCGGTAGGCTGGAAGGCCGATATCGAGACACTCGAGGGGCTTATCGTCGGGGTGTAGTTCCGAAACCCGTGTCAGTCATGACTTTCCCGAGTTTTTCTCCGCCATACGCTTCATCTGATCCAGCGCCTGGGGCGAGAAAAGGGATCGGGGACTCCGCGAAATGACCGCAGGCTGCAAAAGCAGGAAAGTCATGACTGACACGGGTTTTACTCTTTGGTCATGGCCCACATCGCCTTGCGGAGAGACTCCGGCACAGAGATTGAGTCATTGAGAAGAAGCTTTGAAAAGCGAGGGGCGTTTAGATGTTGCGTGGCGACGACGAGCACCGCCTGCTCCGGGTCACGATTTCCGTGTTCATCGCACCACACTATGTTGAGGCGAGCGAGGGCTATCGATTCACCAGATGGAAAGGAGAATAAAAATGCCCGGCGGATGCTCTCCATTTCGAATGAGTACCCATCCCCATTCCATCCACGGAGTATCACGTCGGTCTCTCGATGAATAAACTGACAGAGGGGCTCGTGAAGGGGACTCCTCACTTCTCTGGCATCGGGTCGAGCAAGGGCCTCCATCACCCACTGGATAGAAGCAGCGTATCGTTTCGCCTCATGCCCGATGCGAGCCACCCTAGTTTCTCGCACGGATGGCTCTACAAGGCGGTCCTCCAAGGTCGAGATAACGGTTCCGAGGAGGTGGGGCTGAGTATCGAGTATAACATCGCGTTGAAGATCTCCAATCGTGTAGTGAATGCTTCCCCTGTACGTGGTCTCTGGGGCGCCGAGCATACCAGCGGGCCCCATGTAATCCGTAGAGCGCAGGAGACGAATGGTAAAAGGATGAGTACCCGAGGTGTTTTTGGAGGCATTGATCTTGGTAGTGGCTCGGGTCTCTGAGGATGTGTACTCGGCTGTCCAGTCGGGGAATGGGACCTTAAGGAATCCCTCAAGTAAGGTTGCCGCGTCTGGTATCCCGGACTCGAGCGCAGTGATCAGCGCTCCGGCGTCACTCACAACATGGAACGTTTGTCGAAACGAGGAGTCGGGGACTGCCAGTGGCAGCAGAGGTTGATCGTGATGCGGTGTCGCCGGGGTCCCTGACGGGGATAAAGGATGGGGATTCATAGGGGCCTCGTTCCTCGACAGAAAGTATAGAGAAACGGAAGGGGCTGTCTAGTTTTTGGGGCAGTTGAGGAGGTGATAATCGCTCAAAGGAACAGATTCGACCTCATGAAAGGCGCACTAGAAATCCCCCCTCAGAAATTCGCCCGCTGTTGTCTCAGATATCGTCACAAGATCCCCAGCCTTAACCGATGGAAGTCCGGTGGATCCATTTGCGAGAACGCACCTGCCCTTGCGTGCTCGCGTCCTCTTAGAGCCGTTTGACGATCTCTTTTCGATCTCGGTTTTGTATTCAAAGATGAACCGCTTCGCTCGTTTTACCTCGAAGGCTGTTGTGCATCTCGCCACGAGGTCCCCATCGCGGGTGATAGTGGCTTTTACCGACAATGCTTTTGCCGCAGCCTCGGTTGTGGCGAGCGGGATCGTGTTGCGGGGAATCTTTACCTGGAGGGTAAATGTGCTCTCTGCGGAGCTATAACTTCCGATGCTTCCGCCCTTCGCCTTGGAGACGCCAAGCGGAGTGAGTCGCGCAGAGAGTTTCTTCACGTCGGGAGTTGGGGTAGGAGCAGGAGTCCCCGAGGGAGCATCCTCTCGTGCGCTTTCTCCCTCAACGTGAAGCACCGAGCGATCGGTGAGGAAGGTGACCTTCACGGAGTCCCCTGCGGTGAAGGCTGAACGTGACGTTTGTTTGGAATCCTTTTCGTAGGTCGTGGAGGAGTTTAGTTTGTATTCGAATCGGTTGATCGTGAGGATGTCGGCCGTGATCGTCTGAATGACGCCCTGCGCCCGCCAGATCAGTCTGTCCTCGCCAGCGGAAAGGCGTGGAGCGCAGAGAGCAAGAGCGGCGATGAGCAGTAATCGGCGTAGTTGTATCTTCATAGAGAACCTCGCAAGGGAGCCCACATATAAAGAAAAGAGTATCTCAAGAGAGGAGAGGTGCCCAGCTCCTATCTACTTCTGAGCGCTGCATGGGCGGGCATACTCTCCTTGGTGAAACAGGTTGCCCCCTCAACATGTTTCTGTGCTCGCTCCCCAGGCGCCGGCCAGGGCGGGCTTCTTGTGGGCACTCTCGTACGACCTACAACGGGCTTTTTTCACTCGTTGATCTTCCCTTGGCCTTCATGATAATCCCACATCGTCAGAGCGCGAGTATTCGAGCGCTCGATACCCGGGGGAGGTCCTTGCGACCTGAGACGCTCATGAGGAGCGACACCCTTTGAACCTGACACGGATAATACCGGCGTAGGGAGAGGAGATATGTGCCTAACACGAAAGCCATCGGCGTGTGGTATACGCGCGCGCCCAATTCTATACATTACCTGGTTGGTCGCACTCCTGGTTGCGTCGGATGCGTTCGCTCAGGAGCAAGGTTCCTCTCATGAGGCCGTCACACCGACCGAACTGTTTGTCTATGGGACTCATTTTCGCGACCCACTGGGTGAAGTTCCGCAAAGCACGACGGTCGTCCAGGAGGAGCGCTTTACAGAGAAGGGAGAGACAAATTTTCAGTACGAAATAGAGTCTATCCCAAATCTGACGTGGTCGGGCGGATCTTCGCGACCTCGCTTCTTTATTATCCGTGGAGTAGGTGAGCTTGAACAATACGATGGAGCTCCCAACCCCTCCGTAGCGACGATTATCGACGATATTGATTTCAGTGGTCTCGGCATGGTGGTGCCGATGTTCGATGTGCAACAACTTGAGGTTTTGCGTGGTCCTCAGGGGATTCGGTTCGGCTCAAGCGCCCTTGCAGGAGCTATCAACGTTCACTCCCATGACCCTTCCGATTTCAACACGGGGACCCTCACCGCGATGGCGGGGAACGACGAGATGGGAGCCGGCGGTTTGGCGGTTGGGGGCGCGGTGCCCGGTACCGACGGCAAAATCCAACTTCGTTTCTCCGCGTTTAATCAGCAGAGCGATGGCTTTAGGGATAACGTGTATCTCTCACGTGATGATACCAACTCCCGTAATGAATCTGTTGTACGGCTCAAGCTCCGTTACGAGCAGAGCGCGAAGACCGCCTATGACCTTGCGGTATGGGGATCGGAATTTAATAACGGGTACGATGCTTTTGCGATCGATAACAGCTTTACGACTCAGTCGGATGATCCGGGGCAGGACGACACCCGTGTAGGCGCGTCCTCATTTAAGATAGGTCACCAACTCTCGGAATCGTTGAAGCTAGAGAGCATTTCGACCTATATGCGCGCGAAGGTGGCTACCAGTTTTGATGGTGATTGGGGGAATAACCCCTTCTGGGAGCCGTACGCCCCGTACGACTACTTCTCTGACTCAAATCGCACGCGACACAGCGCGACGCAGGAGCTTCGACTCACCAATCAAGATCCGTTGTACGAGCATGGCGAGGATTGGCGTTGGGTCGCGGGGCTCTACGGTCAGCGGCTCACTGAGGACACCACGACCGATCAGTTCTCGAATAGTGAGATGTACGACACGGTGTCGAGTGATTATAGCGCGAATACGGGCGCTTTTTTCGGGGAGGTTGAGGCCCCCTTGGGGCACGGGACATCGCTCGGTACCGGACTTCGGTTTGAGCAACGAAACGCCCAGTACGAGGATACTCGAGATAGCGATTTCTCTCCGACGTACTCCATGTTGGGAGGAAACGGTTCTCTGCAACACGATCTGACGAAGAATCTAAGAGGATACGTCTCTGTGTCTCGCGGGTTCAAGGGGGGCGGTTTTAACACGGGAGTGAATGTGCCAACGGATCGAAGGCAGTATGACCCGGAATATTTGTGGAACTACGAAACGGGGGTTAAGGGTGCTTTTCTCAAGAAGCGTCTCACCACCAATCTCGCTGTTTTTCATGATCAGCGCTACGACCAGCAGTTGAAGTTCGCGATTCAAAACGATCCGAGCGATCCGCTCTCCTACACCTACATCACCGAGAGTTCTGCGAGAGGACGAAGCACCGGTGTCGAGCTTGAGAATACCTACCAGGTGCTCTCGTGGTTAGACCTTTTCGCGTCAGGTGCACTCATGCATTCAGATTTTACCAGTGTCCCTCCTGAGGCTGAATACCTTAAAGGGCGCGCCTTCTCGGTCGCTCCGGCCTGGCAGTACTCGGCGGGGACGAGGATCGACTTCGGGCGTGGTTTTTTCATGCGAATCGAAGAGACCGGGCGGGACGCCTTTTATTTCGATGACAGTAACAACCAGAAGAGTAATCCGTACAACCTCTTCAACGGGACGGTTGGATACGAGAGGGGCGGATGGAAGGTGCTTTTCTGGAGCCGAAACCTCTTTAACCAGAGCTACGCGGTTCGTGGGTTCTTCTTCGGAAACGAG
>JAIXQT010000137.1 GCA_027485595.1 Pseudomonadota bacterium
CGAAATGACGGGCAAAGGAGATAGTCCCTTTGCAATCCCACCAGAATAGTTCCTATTTCGACTTGGCTTCGCCAAGGTTGAACCACTCCACCACCGAAGCCCGGGGATGAGCGCACAAGCCCCTCGGAAGTCCTTCCTAGACAACCGACGGCGTGCCGTTTGAGAAGGTATCCTGCGCTCCCCGGGATCTTTCTCTCGCCGGCATCTGCAGAAGCCAGATTAATTTCAAAGGGATGTGAGATACCAGGACGAGCAGAGCGCCATAGCCTGGAATCCGCTGTCCACCGGCTTGATATGCCCCTGACACCTTTTGTTGAATAGCGTCAAGCGACACTGCAGGAAACTGCGAAAGTGCCACTCCCACACAACACACGAGAACAAGAGCTCGTAGGACAAAAGAGCTCGATGTCGACAGGATATGCGCATAGGCGAACGGCAAAAGTAACAACGCCCACAGGCAGTAATGATAAACAGTTTGAGGAAACGCGAGCATAACGGGGAGATACAGGAGCAACCAGGCCGCCCGATCCCTCGGCTCGAGCCTTCTCCAATTGCTGAGCACGTCGAGCAGGAGGTTGAGGACGATTACCGATACCGCGGTGAAGTAGTACACCGATAGAGTTTCGGGGTCATTGAAGGCCCGGTTCTGTATCCATGATATCGTTGATAGCAGACTTCCATTTTCGCTGCCGGCGCCAATTCGTATTCGAGCTAGGAGCGTCTCCGAGACGTAGCACCACCAGGCATCAGGCGCCAAAAGATACACACCACCAGAGGCGAGCAAGCTCCACAACAGAGTCCTCACCTGGAGCTGCAAAAAAAGCGGGGCCAGGAGGACAATTGGGTACACCTTACTGGCGAACGCGAATGTTATAAGGGCTCCGGCTATAGCATAGCGATTTCGGCTCAGACCAAAGAGCCCTCCAACCACAAAGAGGATGACCCAGGCGTCGATGTTGCCACGATCCAACAACATCAAGACCGGATAGCTCATCAAGCCCGCCCCAAAGATAGCCGCTATCGCGGACAACCGCCGAGCGGAAAGAAAAAGATACGAGACCACCGCCACGCAGGCGAGAACACAAAGAAGATTCCCCCAGAAAAAATGGACGATACCTTCTCCATGCGGGGTGACCGTTGAAAAGGTCAGCAGCTGCTTGAAGAATGGCGGGTGGGTTGCTCGATCGTTCCACGGGCAGGACTCTTTGAACAACTCATTGCCTCCCCAGCCAAAGGCGGTGAAGTCTCCACCGAACGCTGAGGGGCCAACTGGGTATAGCGGAGTGTGTGTAAAGATTTGGAGCAGGTTTACACCCCCAGCTTGGAGGATCACTAAAAGCGCGACTACAAAGACAGGCCACACAACCCGCCCGAATTTTTGTGACTCGGAACGCTCATGTTCCATCCGCCAAACCTCAGAATTCTAATAAAAACAGCCCTAGCCGACACGCGGCCAGCGGCACTTTTTCAGGTAGGACTGACTAGCGAAGCCTTGAAACTGCCCCCTCCTCTAACCCGACGCCTTTTTGAGGAAGGTCCCACGCCGAGCTCAAAAACGTCAATGCCCTTTCTACCCATAACCCCCTCACCTCATTGACGGTATTCCGCGTTACCGAATTCGTGACTTAAAATAACTACGACAAATCGTCACGGGTTCCGACCCAGTGCACCAGAGGATGGGACCTCTCCCGCTCATGCGCCGATAAACCTGACAGCAACATGCACGTCCCCGCCTCAGATGAACTTCACCTCCTGTCTCCGCTCGTTCCCCATAGGGCAAACGACATCGGATGAAATGGGGTGGCCATATGGAAACCACCTTCCGGAGGAAATTATCAAATACGGATTAGATTGAGTTCCCCGCGCAAAACACTTCCCCTTGTCGTACGAGATGTTCTCGGCGACCATACTGAGCACCGACCCAGAAACGGGTCTCGCTTTCCGGATTTGAAATGCCTTTGTACGGACTAGGTTTTCTGTGTCAGACATCACGATGCGCCATAAACTGTCCACTATTCTCGCCCCCATCGCTCTTCTCGTAAGAGGCACCTCGCTATGACACGCATGATCTCAGCTTTACTCCTCGCGTCCATCGCTACCATCCCGGGTCTAGTTTTTTTTGTAGCGCTATTTTGGCTTGGGGTTCTCGGCAATACGATTCCTGTATTAATGTACCGAGGCATTATTCTGGCGTGCATCGCCTGTCTGGCCCACAGCACCTTCCTGTGGTGGCTACTGCGCCGACATCACAGCCGCGAGTATGTCATCTTAAGCGCCCTCTCACTCGCCTTCGCGACGAATGTAATATTCTTGGTAGTTGTTCCGGTCACAATCGATCGCTCAGTCTCCGTATATTTGTTGGGTCAATTACGGGATCATCCAGCGGGAATGACCGAGGCGGAGCTTACCGATCAATTAGTGCATCAATATGTGAAGGAATATAGGGGGGTCAGCCGACGCATGAAGGAGCAGATCCTCAGCGGAAACGTGTCCGTGTCGGGAGACCGATACCTTCTCACCCCACAGGGGCAAACTTTTGTCAGTTTCAGCGACTCTGTTACAGATACGTTCGGAGTCGATCCCCGCTACATACGCTCACCCAACGCACATACTCAACCTCATCCGTAAGGGGTAAGGCATCTCTCTCAAAGAGAACGAACGATCGCGGACTCCTCCAAGACCGGATCAACGAAGGGCGTCATCCCTTGTTCTGTTGACCTCCAATCCGTGTAAGCCTCCCTGACCCTCCTCATAGCCACTATTACACAGCTGCGGAATCGTGCGTTCAACGGGAGCGCCACGTCCTGAACGCCAAGAATGTTTAATTCGACGCGATGGACGTGCCCCCATTTCGTTCATCTCACCTTAGGAGGAAGCCACTATGAATAGAACACCGCTGTACATCACCGCACTCATGTCTCTCGCCATCCCACTCGTCTCAGCGACAGCCGCAGAGGAGGAGATACGCATAGACCGCTCAAGTCGTGCATTCAAAGAGGCTGAATCGAATCTCCAGAAGTCGACCACTGTGTACCAACAGATCTCCGAGGGGAAGATGGGAAAGGTTCCTCAATCAGTGCTCGATAAGACCAAGTGCGTGGCTATCTTTCCGAAGACCGTAACCGTTTCGGCAGGACTCGGCGGAACGCATGGCGATGGCGTAGGGTTCTGTAAGAGCGCCGCGGGCACATGGGAAAATCCGATGTTCCTTAACCTGACCGGTGGAAGCATCGGCGTTCAAGCGGGCGTGAAATCAGCTGATGTTGTTCTTTACCTTACGAGCGACAAGGCCGCTGACGCGTTGCGCCGAGGTAACTTCAAGGTAGGAGGAGAGCTCAGCGCGGTCGCGGGCACGTTTGATAAAACATTCGAAGCCCCGCAAGCTGAGGTAGTCGCATACCAACGAGCTGAGGGGCTCTTCTTGGGAGCCAGCATCGACGGTATTAACGTTTCACGCGACGATTCCGACGAGCGAGCCTTTTATGGGACTCGGGAGGCCAACCTCACCGCTCGTATGCCAAGCGACCTTGAGAAAGAGGTTAACCAACTTCGAAACGCGCTTCCTCCTCACATCGGATAACGCGACAGATACGAGGTGGGAGATCTCCTGAGAGGAGATCTCCCGCGCTCACGATTCCCTTTGCCTATCTACACTACCACTATGTTGATCGTTATCTGGACTATTATCATCGGATTCGTTGTTGGCTTAGTAGCTCGCGCTATCGTACCTGGCAAGGATAAGGCTGGGGTGCTGGTCACATCAGGGCTCGGTATCTCAGGCGCTTTACTCGGCTCAATTCTAGGTCAAGCGTTGGGTATGTATGGGCCAAGAGAACCTGTCGGTCTGCTTATGTCCGTGCTCGGCGCCGTGATCACGCTTCTCGCGTATCGTCGCTACTTCACGAGCACTCACGCCACTACTCGATAAGAGATGGTGAGGACCTGGCGCCATCTTGTAGGACACGACGAAGCGCGTGACATCGATCTGATGGGAGCCCCTGCTCCCGAGCTATATCAACCGCCACCAGGCCGAGTTTCACGTAGAGATCAGCTACAAGAGCGCTCGCCTCGGATACGACATCCGCTTGCTTCGCAACAACCACCTCCTCTCCTCGTGCGATTGGACCTGTAAGCGCTCGCGCTGGACCGAGCCCCATCACGTTATCAATGGTACCTCGTACAAGCGGCGCCATAAGCTGCCACGCGAGCTCGTCAGGAATCTCCGCAGCTCTGTAGAGATCGCGCGCACATGTGAGAAGCGCGACGACGTAATTACTCGCGAATACATGGCCCGCATGACACAAGACTTTTCCCTCTGGTGAGAGCGGAAAAACTCGCGCCCCAAGCTCGGTAAAGATATCGCTTACAATTTTTCTGGCTGGATTTTCTCCCTCCACGCCACAAAACGTTCCAGGAAATTCCCGAACCGCCATCTCCACATTCGCGAAGCTACGAACTGGATGAGCGCTCGCCACATGAGCCCCCTTCCCCTTTACCACCCGCAAAACATTAGAGCTTAAGAATCCACTACAGTGAAAAACCACGGCGTCAGCCATAAGGGCGCCGTCCGCCGCGATGAGCTCAGCGACCCGCTCTATCTCTTGGTCCCCGCAAGCGACCAACCAAAGATTACTGATCGGCATGCTGGAGATCGAAGAGTGTGCGACACCACCACCTATCGCGGCAACCGCGCGTTCTCCTGACTCCAGCGAGCGATTACACACGTGAATCTCGTCCGCGATCCGCGCCACTCTGAATAGGGTGGCGATCGCCTGCCCCAGGCGTCCGCAGCCAACTACATTGACACGAGGATACATCACACTAACTCCTTGGCACCGCGATATACGTAATCACCAGCGAGCACCATACGTGACCGTCCACGAACACGCTCACGGCATGCATCGTGGTGGCAGCAGACCACCACCACTACCGGAAGCTCACGAAGAACATCAGGTTTACCGCAAGTGGAAAGATAGCCGCAATGAAGAGGAGCACTTGAGAGATTCCACCTTCGAAATACCGAGCTAACAGCGCGTTTCCAGCCGGATTCGGCGCGTTCGCGAGCACGGTCAGACCACCCGCTGCAACAGCGCCTGCGAGCACAAGATATCGAAGATCGTCGGAGAAGTGTGGGACGAGAGACGCGAGATACGTAATCGCGGCGTTGTCATTAAAGGCCGAAAGAAAAACAGAACCTAACAGGAGAGAGCCTTCACTGAGCCGCATGAGGAGGGGTTCGATCCACCACGCTTGAAAGGTACCATGCACCACCAATCCGGCGAGGAAAAACCCCACCAAGAGTGGCATACGGAGGGCGATAGCCCGCTGAAAGTGTCGAGTAGCGTCTACAAACGCGAGGAAAAAAAGGAACCCTCCTATGACAAGTTGGGGGCTACGGGAGTTGAGCACCGTCCACCCCATGAAGAGAAGATTCACCACAACGACACCAAGTGGCGTGGGCTTCTCAAGCACAGGATGCGAGGCGTCGAATCGAGGTACGCGCTTGGCGATCGCCTGAAACTCCCTTCGAAAGAGATAGAGGTACGCCAATGTAGAGAAGCACACAGCAGCTAGAGCTTTCCATCCAAAGGTTCTGAACATGAACGGAGTATCCCAGTTCCACGTAGCGGCAACGATGACAACGGGCGGCGCCGCGAAGTGAGTCAAAACCCCTCCCACTGAGATGTTTGTAAAGAGGAGCCCAACCGAGGCGTAGGCCAAGACCTTTGACGGTTTATAACGGTAAAAGTGCTGTCCTAAGAGCAACGCGCAGATAGTCATCGCGGCGGGCTCTGTAATGAGGGAGCCAATGATCGGCCCACATACCAAAATGGTCGCCCACCACGCGGCGGGCGTTCCACCCATCATACGAGCGATAGCTGAAAGGGCCCGCTCCGCGATATAGAGCACGGGCTGCGATGCGGCCATCGCCATGACCACGACAACAAACACCGCCTCATTGAAGTGTACCGCATGCTCGAGGATATTCTTAGTAGCTTCCCATCCCTTCGAAACGGTGATGGCGACGATTAAGGGAATTATCCACAGCCCGAACACCGCCTCAAGCTCCCCGAGATAGTGTAACAGCACGGTAAAGAATCGAAGAGGCGGCTCCCCTTCCCCTCCTCCATCAGAGCGTTCAAGCCATGCAATGTGATCCCGCTCCTCTCTGCGCTTAGCGAGCCGCAGGAACCAGGAGGCGCTAAACGTGTGGATAATGGCACACAGAAAGATAAGCGTCGCGAAGAGGTTGAGCGGCTCAACTCCGATCCGATGCCACAAGACCTCCCACAAACCGAGAAGGTGCTCATCCCCATAGTCAGTTAGCGGCACGGGGAAGTTAGTAACCAAAGGCACTCTCTCTCGGATAAATCGGATAAAAAGGTGACCAAGCACCGAAGCAGGTCGCTCACCGTCAGTGTAAACCGCCGGTGTCTCCGTGCAAAGGATTGGTTTACAGGCCAAAGAGGTTTGGGAATACCACCTAGGGCCCTCCGGAACCTCGCCCCTAGTCGGCGATGACGCGCCACGACGACGGTGACGTTCACCGGTAGGCGTCGACGGTTTTCGTTCTCCTTCCCCGTCCTCGCAAGCGAGCTACCCCGGAGCGGGAAGAATCATTTCACCACCCTGCTAGAGCACAATCTCCCCAGACTCAACTCGCACGATATTCGATGGAACATCTTTCGGGGTCGAATCCGAGGTCTTCACAACTACCTTTCCCACAACGGCGACAGGATGACCAAATGTCACATCCCCCTGGACGGTGAGCGATTGCGCATGGACGAGAGAGGGCACAACCCTCACTCGTCGCTCAAAATCCTTAATCAAACCGTAATGAGTGGCATCGAGAGACACTAAAGGCAACGCAGCCTCCTTTCGCTCAGGATTGACGGTCATAGTGTAGTTAGGATTGAGAACATACGCGTCCGAGCGAACAACGAGGAGATCGTTGTTCGACTTTACGGGCGCAAAGCGCGAGCGGGGGACCTGAAGCGCGCGCGCCCCCTCAAACACCTCGATGGCTGCCCCCATCGCGGTCTCAATTTGCACCACCTTGCGACTCGATTTATCACGAGGATTGACCGTCTTCTTGTTACTTATCAGCGGCAACGGAACGGTTCCATCGTGCGTCCGTGCGACACGCGCCACCGCCTCGAGGTCGAGCCAGATATTATTGGTGTTGAAGTGTCGATACACCGATGTGTCTTGAAACTGAGGAATAATCTCCCCTGTCTCCGTCGTCGGGGCTTGGCTACTCTCTCGCAACAGGAGACGCCCGGTGGAGCGCCGTCGCGCCAGGTGCCCTCCCTTCGCATCAGCTTTGGTTCGCTCCGCTGTTTCCATCAAAAAGGGAGCTCCCGTGCGAGAGAGATACCCAAGGATAGCTGGCTCGACCGTCGCTCCAAGATTATCCGCGTTCGCGACGAAGAGATATCGTTTCCCCATCGCCAATAATTTCTCCGCCAAACCGGTGGCGATAAGAGAGGGATAGATATCCCCATGCCCCGGCGGATTCCAATTGAGGTCCGGATTAGCCTCATTCGCGGGCGTCAAGGTGTCCGAGTAGACCTTGGGGTGTCGATGCTGCTGAAAGGTCGCGGGTAACCCCGACGGGCTCAGGTCAGCGTACTGGCTCATTACACGCTTCACATCCTCGTCCGTCGAGAAGCTCGTCATGTGAATCAGGGGTATAGCCACCCCGGTGGTCTTACTGAGCGCTCGAAGCTGCAATGCGATCACGTCATTGAACGAGTACCCGTCCTTCACCTTAAGGAGTGACTTCGCCTTCTCAAGGCCCATGGTGGTTCCTAATCCACCGTTGAGCCGCACCACAACTAATTTGTCGAGAAGCTTCATACCCTCTTCGGCCGCGGTTCCCGACGCAAGAAGTTCATCAAGGGTATCGATAGTGGCAACGGGCTCGATCTCATCCTCGCGAATGATGCCGGTCTCTCCACGAATGACACACTCAAAGAGACGCTCGAAGTTCGCAATGACTGGGACGGGGAGCCCGTCTCGCTTCATGATCTCAGCCGCCTCTCGTAATCCTTGGTGCACCACGGGACCCTTGCTCCGTTGAAGTATATCCTCATAACGTGCCCCCAGGATTTCCCAGGGACAGCGCCCTCATCATGCTCAAAAAAAACCGATCGCGCACTACCCTCGATTACCCTACGGTTCCGTGCACCAGCATCGCCCGCGAAGTTACAACCTCGTAGGCGCCCGTGCGAGGCGGCAAGAACGCGCCCCCCCCATCCGCGAGCTCAAGACGCCTCCCCGTTTCCTGCGATGTAATCGTAGCCCCGCCACCGACACATACAACGACAGCCGGCGCGTCATTCTCTGGAATTAAAGCTCGGAGGGCGCTCTCGGGAAGGATCTGAAGGCGGAACTCCTCTGTGGGGGTCGAAATGACGTGAAAGCCATCGACTCCGACCTCCGGACTACGGAGTCCCCCGAGCGAATGTGAACAATCGATAACCTCAAGGAGGGTCTCAACATCTTTATACTTTGGGGTTAATCCGGCGCGAACCACATTATCGGAGCATGCCATGCACTCAATAACATCCCCCTCAAGGTACGCGTGGGGCACGTTAGCCGCTATGAAGATAGCTTGCCCCGGATTGAGATGAACCTGGTTCATAAGAAGCATCGCGAAGAGCCCTGAATCTCCCATTCCGTACTGACAACTAAGTCGGCCAAAAAGGGCGGCCTCCTCTTTGAGCTCCGGGGACTTTGGAAGCGCACGGGCAAGATACTCATTGCACGCCCTTGTCTGAGAGTCGTCGAGCGAAAAACAGTCCGCAAAGACGGCCCTCCCCGCCACACCCTCCAGGTCCTCCCCCTCGCGGGCGATGAGAGCCATGGTCTCGTTTCCGATGAATCGTCGCAGGTCGGGAAGAGCCGTGAACAAGGTCGAGAGCGCAGCTCGTCCTTTCACGCCATAGAGCAACGATACCGGTGTAATCGCAACGCCAACCTCCGGCTTGTGATTCGAATCGGGGTAGTGCTGCGGCGCTCGACGGTGAAGTTCCTCGGCTTTACTCTTCGTGGGATGCAGTTGAATCGAGAGTCCATACTCACCGTTAACCGACAGAACCTTAATCAAGAAAGGCAGAGTCGCCCCAAACCGTCGCTCAACGCTCTCGCCCAAAAGCGCCCGAGGATATCGACGAAGGGCCTCGTCGAGCGGGAGTGTGGCGCCATCTGGGAACTCAAGGAGCGAGGGAGCCTTTGGATGAGCGCCTATCCAAAATTCAGCGAGTCGAGCTTGATCGGGGTGACCCGGCACCATCGGAGAGACCCTGGAGTTCCTTCCAACCTTTCCCCATGCCGACTCCTGGACCCGACCGGTCAACCGCAAAGGACCGCCAATGAATGAATCCATACAACCGCTCGACACTGCAACCTCTTCATCATTTTGAAAATGCCCCCGAGAGACTATCGGGAATATCCACGCCTTACAAGGAGATAAGGTCGTCAAATAAGCAACTTAGCGAACGATACTTCCATGAGGCACCTGGAAACACGCTATGAGTCTATCGGCCTCAAGCGACCACGTTCACCAATTCCTTTGGAGACAGTGGCCTGCCCCTGCTCGTGGTTTCCCTAGTGTTTTCAACACTAACAAGGTGTCGGAAAGGAACACCCCCGTGCCGACTCCTCTCTGTTGCGAATGAAAAATCCTTCGAACGCCGCATGGGCAAGGAAAATACCCAAATGACTGGACAAAAATCCGAAAAAACCTCGAACGAAGAGAACTCTTCAGTAGCCCCTCATTTGCGAGTACACTAGTGGCGGTTGTCTAACTTCCTTTTGTCGCTCCCATCATGCGTGTAGCCCTCATCCATGTCCCTCGAACTGCAGTAACCATCGGCGACGCCATCAGGATGACCAAGTGGTCGTTGGTGACCTCTAACTTCTTCCTCTCCCAACTCAATGATATCGCCGAGCAATCAACCGAGCCTTTTTCGCTTGAGCTCTACGGAAAAGGGACGATCGTGTACATCTGCGTTGCGGCAGAGGAAGA
>JAIXQT010000233.1 GCA_027485595.1 Pseudomonadota bacterium
AGAAAACGTGCTCGCTGTATCGCAGCGGATACACCTGCGCGCGTTTTCTCCCTGCATTCTCGCGCTCTCCTAGCTCGCAGAGCCTCGCCTGCATGGTATTTTTGAGATGGCTTCTAGGAAGAGCGGAGCCGCTCGATGGGGATAGCGCCTCATGGCGCTAATGCCGTTTGTTTCTTCGGAGGCCTCTGAATCCCGCCGCTTGGAGCGTCTCGGAGCGGGGGCTCTTGCAATTCAATTGAAAAGCAGGCAAGTACCGGGCTCGACAGTCCGCGACCATAAACCGTCGGTTTTGTTGGTGGACCTTCCACGACTTGGATAAACCTTTGGAGGAATAATGTTTATCAGGAAACTGCTCCGCGCCTCAGGCATTGTAGGGGTACTCATTGTGGCTCATGGAGCTGCGGCTCAAGACCTCACCCAAAATCTCAAGCAACTCTCGGCTACCCCGGCCAAGGCCGCCGCTCCCACAACGTGTAACGAGCCCGCGAAGGATCCCGCACTATGGGATAAGAGCCTCAACTTCGGACTCAACTACAACGATGGTAATAGTAAAACGACTAACATTTACGCCGGCGGACTCGTAGCACGAGACTTCGAGAATAACGCGTGGCGGTTTCAGGCTGACTATAACTACGGTGCCGCCGCGGATAGTGCCGACGCTCCTAAGACCGAGAACAAGAACAACTTTCGAGCTCTCGCCGATTATCGCCGAGTTCTTGAGAATGATTGGTTCGCTGGCGCTGGTACCGCGTTCGCGCACGACGAGATCGCGGATCTCAAATACCGAGCTATCATCAGTCCATCCGCTGGTCGCTACCTTATTCGAGATGAGGGGACCAAATTGAGCCTTGAAGCTGGCCCGTCGTATGTATTCGAGAAGCTTGGCGATGAGGAAGACGATTTCGCGGCTGCTCGTATTGCCGATCGCTTTGAGTGGGATTTGTCTCCAACATCGAAGATATTCCAGTTCACAGAGTACCTGATAAGCTTTGAGGACTCCTCCCAGTACCTTCTTAACGCCGAAATTGGCGTGGAGAGCGCGCTGAATTCGTACCTCAGCCTCGTTATCTCGGTTCGTGATTACTACATCAATAAGCCTGCCGAAGGGCGAGTGCCAAATGATGTCGTTACCATCACGGCCTTAAAGGTGACGCTCTAGTTCTAAAAGGGACACGAGTTTCGCCTGCGGAGATTTTTTCTCCTTGGGTCGCAATCATCCCAATTGCGGGTTCGAAAGATCGATAGGCGAAGAGATGTTTCGAGGTCCGCGCCAGAGGGGTAGCCCATGGATGAGCCTTGCTCTCAGCCCCAGCGTGCCGGTTCAGGTACGCTGGGGCTTTTTCATAGTCGGTTCTAGTCGCTATTAGCACGCATCGTCCCGATGAAGATGACTTGCCAAAGACGCTCCGTTAGCATGGGATGAACGTTATGTCGGGCTACTGAAGATATGTCGGGTTCTCTGTCGAGCCACCACAATGAAGGGGATAGTGAAGGTTGTCCTCGCGTGGGGGACGTCCGTCGGTCTACGGCTGACGGTGTAGCACCCGAGCAACACGGCGCCTTACGTATGCCTCCAGCCCCCAGTGCCCCTGGGAGGCAAGCTCTCTTTCAAGCAATCATCGCCGCCCATCAGGAGCCGATGTTCCCCGCGACGTTGTCCCGCCTTTTGGCGCACGGTGGTGATGCTGCGCCCCGTATTATGTGGGATGCGGTTCAAAAGATCCTCAAAAAGGGTCCAGACGGTTCTGAGACGATAGCGTGGAGTGTCGTTCGTGGCCTGTGTCGACACGCTAAGCAAGTTCCTCTCATAGAGAGATTATCTCCCTCGGCTTCAACCGTAGCGGCTCTGATCGCGGTCAGCCCTGAGGGCGCGTTGAATGCCTTTAAATACCTCTGTGCGTTTTACGCCCTCAACGGATTGGAAGTGGCTCAGAAGATGCGCATCCACCCTATGAGCGCGGAGGCGTCCAAGACGTTCGGATTCTCGTACGTTAAAGAGAACTATGCTGAGTTAGTCCAGAACGAGGATAATCTCCCGATAATTGCTGGGCTGCTCAAAGGAGAGGTGCTTCGGAGGGGCCCGATGAGTCTTGAGGCGTCCCTTTTCATCAGGGAAAAATATGAAGCGTGTCGCAGTTGGACGGGGAAGGAGGCTGAGACAGCGATGTTGTGGCACCTCCGGGATCAGCTGACTCGTATGCTTTTGAGAGCACCGGCGAGGTGCGAAGCGAACCTCAAGATCTCGCTACTGTTCCCCCGAGAGATTCCACATCCTGCCTTGCGACGGGATCCGAGACGGTTTCTTGACTCCGAGCGATGGATTCTAGAGCAACACCGCTTCTTGAGTGATGCGCTCGGGATCGATCATGCGCAAAAGCTTACGACCTTTGCCGAGAAGGGTGAGTTGGACTCTTCCCACTTTATCTACCTCGGCTCCTTCTCGGAGGCTCGTTTCCCAGGGATTCAATCGTTCTCTTCCCGGTTTGATCGAGATGGTGCGGTTCTGGCCCCGTTGGCTCGCTCGTTCGGAATAGACCTACCCGGTATTTGGACAGGAGAAGAGGGAAGGCGGGAGCCGAGGGAGCATGCGCCTCGCAACTGGTTCAATCGCGAAGATGAGGAGCTGTATGAGGCGTCCCGAATCACGATGGCGTGTCGATGTTTAGCTGAGCACTACTGGGGCCCGGAAGTTTCGGAGCGGGGGAGGCAGAGTGCGTATGAATTTCTCCGCGCAGTCATGAGAGAGCGCCCCTATCAACTTGCTCTTGCCGTGCCTTACCTGCGGAAGTGGCCCGGTGAACTCTATCGGGATATGGTGCCCCTGGTACGAAGCGAAGCTTCGAATATGTGGCGGAGTTATCCCCATCAGGCGGGGCGGGAGGATGTCGCCAGGGACGGGGTGGTTCTCCTCGACGCTGTTGGAAACCTCACCATCGACATCAATCGACTCGCCTTCGATGAACTAACCAGGGCCCTTGAGAATGTTGGTGAAGCTACGATGCGCGATCACCGTTTCGCGGCTTTTGTGGCGGCAGTGAGGACTACGTGTTTAAGCTCTCCTGTATGGGAAGAGCGCGCGCGCGCCGCCATTATGAGATTTCCAGATCTCGTGTGTTCGGCTCAACTCGCCCGAAACCTTGCGGAGGCGAGAGCGACGGACGTTTCCGTAAAACGATTGGTAGGATCCCAGGCTGTGCGTCGGGACCTGGAGGCCCGCACATGGCTCACGTATGCCCATAGCGCCTTGCTCTTTGGGGCCGATGCCGGCACTCAAGAGGGTATGAAGGAGGTTTTTGAGGCGCGCTATGCTCGGTCTGTCGGAATGTATGCGCGATGGAGTCAAAAAGGGCGTAGCTCGTATCGGATGGTGGTTGCCTCGCTCTATCCAGAGCGTATCGGGGAGATCTCCCCATTGAAGAATGTGGGTGCCAACCTCTTTCAGTCCAATCTCGAGACACGAATGAAAGCAGTTATTGACGAAATTCCGAACGTATCAGTTGAAGGAGGAAGATATATCCCTTGGGCTCCGGCCATCGATGGCGTCATTCGCAGCGCTCGCCAAGACGTTCCTCCCGTTGTTCTTCTGATCGATGGAGAGCCGTATCACAGTGTCAACGGATCGTGGGCGTTTCGCGGGTTTGATGGACACTCCCTTTTGGTGACGAAGATTTTGACGGAGGCGGGTTATCCTGTTCTCCGAATCTCCGGAGACCTTGGAGAGGTGAGTGAGCGAGACACCTTGGCCTCCGTTGTGTGCGCCGCTCTTGAACAGGTAGGGAGTGGTGGTGGTAAGGCGGAGTTGCTGGTTGTAGACCCTCCAGATGACTTCAAAGATATTGCGGGAAGAGCACTCTTATATCGTCCTTCGGCTTCCATGAGTAAAAGCGTTGCGCTGCGTGAGCGCCCCGCCGGGCACCCGCTGCTTGACCCACCTAGAGAGGGTGATCCGGAGGATTGATAGGGTGTTTCAGAGTGGCAGTTGCACGTCGCTATCCCAGAGACGCGGTCGCCCCCAGTTCAGATGGTTTCCCTAAAAACTACGAAATTGTTCGGTTCGTCCAGACAACTGATCTCTTCTCATCGTTGCGATACTAGGCGGGCAGTTATTCGTTGATACCGAACGTTGTGATCGAACGGCCACGGTGGTGGAGAGACTCTGACGGCAGTGAGAGCCCGTACCGCTTTATTCGCGCGAGAGTGGGCTGATATACGAGAAACTCGCAGCAGGGGTGCCTGATGTCACGGCTTGCATGGTTAGAGTCATACCACCAGAGGTATGCAGACTACTTTATCAAACGATTTACCCGCTCGGCTTGGAGCGAGGTGCCTGGAGAACCTTCAGCGGCTCGCAGCTCCAACGACCCTTTACCACGTTCACCCCGGAAATACGGCCAGGATTCCCTGCTTCGTGTCTGGTTTGAAGGTTATGTTTCTTGATGGAGCCGAGGACCGAGGCGTGGTGATTGTGAAGGGGGCCACGCCGGACATGCGCCTTCAGAGGATTGATGGTGCTAGTGGGGTCGCGAGCAGAAGGCCATGCTTTATACCGATTGATGGCATGCATGGAGATGTCAGCCTCGATGTTCGAGGAGTAGCTGCACCCCATCTCGTTCGGGTGTCTGTTTTTGCCGTCATCGACGAACACGGAATAGTGCATCGTTCCTCGGGGCTGCGGGACAGCTTTCCGGGCGCAGGGCAGGAAGCTTACCTCTTTCCCCATGGCATTCATCATCGCACGAGCGAATGCCACATTTCTCCCGATATTGCACACGGGCTGACCATGTCAGGGATGATCGGAGGACGGACATCCCAGCTTACTCCGATCGTCGGTCCGCAAAGGGACGTGCGAGGAGTTCCGGTGCTTGGTTTGCACGCGCACGAGCCCATACGGCGCATCTGGGAGTAGCGCAGACCGGTGGTGTCTCATCGCGACAGAATGGACAGGGCTTGTGATCGTAACAGACCCATTCTGGAGGTCATCAAGCTGGCAGTGAGGAAAAGGTGAAGCCCCGTGCTAGCGGGTCTCCCTCGCGAGTGCGGCTTTCAAAAAGTTTCTTCACCTCCAAAAGCCACTAAGCCGCACGAGGGCTGTTCGTTTTCGCTGCTTATTGCAGCGAAAACACAACAGAAATCAGTAGTGTCCCTTGCGACCACATCCCGGTCTCATGTGAAAAAGCTGTCTGAAATGGACTCTAGAAGCCATCTCAAAAATCCCCTGGGCTGCGGCTCGCTGCGCTACGAGAT
>JAIXQT010000183.1 GCA_027485595.1 Pseudomonadota bacterium
GAGCCGACGAAAAAACCGGAGGCGTATCCACTGGGATACGCTGAGGATTTTTTCGGCGTCTCCAACGAAGTTGCAGTCAAACTATCGAAATGCGCAGCAGGAAATTATTTGTCACCACCCTGCTAGCCCTCCACAATCTCCTTGAGGGAATAGAGATACTGCAGAGCGTCTCGAGCGCTCAGGGTGTCGACATCAAGCTCCTTAACACGCGCCTTCAGTTTGTCCGCCGCTGCGTCACGCACAATCTGCGCCCCGCCCCCAAAGAGGCTCTGCTGGCGCGAATCCTCTTGTCGAGGGCGAACGGCCCGAACCGGAACCGTAACGGGAGAGTGTCCCGATTGTTTCTCGGCGAGGTGCGACAGGATCTCTGATGCCCGTTCGATAACAAAGCTGGGCAGTCCTGAAAGCTTCGCCACCTCAATTCCGTACGATCGTGGCGCGGGTCCCTCTTGAATCTCATGGGTAAACACGACACGGTCTCCATCCTCGACCGAACCAACCGAGAGGTTCTTTATGTTCGGAGAGAGCGCGGCGAGTGCCGTGATCTCGTGGTAGTGCGTAGCGAAGAGCGTTCGACTCTCCAGAGTCAACGCAAGATGTTCAAGAATTGCCTGGGCAAGTGATTGACCATCAGTGGTAGCGGTCCCCCGCCCAAGCTCGTCAATTAACACGAGTGACCGAGGCGATGCGTGGCTCAGGATGTGAGACGCCTCACGCATCTCAACCATGAAGGTTGACTCTCCTTCATGAAGATCATCCGAGGCTCCAAGCCTTGCGAAAATGCGGTCGACGAGACCAACAAGGGCACGTTCAGCCGGCACATAGGATCCAATCTGTGCAAGGATCACGATCAATGCTGTTTGTCTCAGGTAGGTCGACTTACCGCCCATGTTCGGACCGGTCACGATAAAGCATCGTCCATCGCGCTCGCTAAAATTAACAGAGTTTGGGATGAAGCTGCCATCGAGGAGTGCCGCCACGATCGGATGCCGCCCCTTGCGGATCGAAAGCGTTACTTCGTCGCTCATCTCAGGTCTAACCCAGGCGTGCTTCTGTGCGGTCAGCGCAAGACTAGCGAGCACATCGATCGTCGCCATACCGGTGGCGATACGGCGTAGCTCGCCCACAACCGGGATGAGGCTATCTCGCAGCGCCGAAAAAAGAAGCTGTTCCCTCCGGACTTGACGGTCAACTGCGGTAACAACAGCGTCCTCGTGAGTTTTAAGTTCTGGGGTCGTAAACCTATCCGCGTTAGCCGTGCTCTGACGACGCATGTAGTGCTGCGGAGCCTTCGACGACTGCGAGGTTGGGACCTCCATGAAGTAGCCGATTATATTGTTCGACTTTACCTTGAGGTTCGTGATGCCGGTCGCCGCTCTTTCTCGGGCCTCGAACGCCGCGCGCCACTCATCGGCCTGGGAACGGGTCGCTCGAATTGCGTCAAGCTCCTCGTCGTAGCCATCACGAATAACGCCACCATCGTTGGTGATATGAGGGGGAGAGTCCACGAGCCCCTTCTTCAGGTGCTCAAGCACACCCTCAGGCAACGCGAGCTGGCTCGCGATAGACCCAAGCAGGGGCGCGCCGCACTTACTAAGCACATCACAAAGAGCCGGAATCCGCTCAAGCGTATCGCGAACAGCTCCAAGGTCCTTAGGGCTTGCGACCTTTAACTCAACGCGGGCCGCAAGGCGCTCAAGATCTGATAAGCCACTGAGAGATGAGCCGATGAAGGAGGCATGCGACATCAACTCACTCACTGCGTCCTGCCGGGCGATGATCTCGGACTTCGAATCGAGCGGGGCGAGTACCCATGAGCGCAAAAGTCGGGCGCCGCCCGGCGTGGCGGTCGAATTGAGGAATCCGAAAAGGGTTCCCACGGAGCTGCCATCCTTCGTGTTTTGCACCAACTCAAGGTTCTTTCGGGTGGCGGCGTCGATGATGACGCACCCAGCATTACGAATCGGTGTGAGCTCGCGGATCGGAATCGCGTTACCAAGCGACACCTCATCAAGATACGCCAGAAGGAGACGCACCGCGCGCTTCCCGGTCGGAGAGAGCGCGTGGAACTCTGCTCGAGCTGACTCGCCTAAGGAAACGGAGACCTCCGCGGACGCGCCGGCCTCGGTGCGAAACTTTACAGCGTGACTGCTGGTAATTCCCTCGATGGACCTGACCCACGAGGAACGCCGGTCCACCTTATCGCCGAACGACGAGCGAGGCAGGATGACCTCACGCGCTGACACATTCGCCAGCTCCCGAGCGAGCGTTGAAACTTCAAGAGAATCTTTCACCCGAACCACGCCGGTCTGCGGATCGGTGCACGCTATCGCGCCGGAGCGGCTATCGGGCTCAAGCGCCACCGCCGCGAGGACACTCTCAGATGAATCCGACGATACGCTCGTGAAGAGTCGCATCGCTGGAGTGATGAACCGCTCAAGGGTCCGGTCGACCCCAGAACCTGAACCGGTCTGCGTAACAACAGCTATCGAGTGCCCCATCGGAAGCAGGCGATCAATGTACCCATCAAGCACACTCAACGGCACACCGCACATCGGGATCGGATTCGGCGCGTTCTTATCCCTGGAGGTCAAAGTGAGATTGAGCGTCTTAGCCACCACCACCGCGTCATCAAAGAAGAGCTCGTAGAAGTCTCCGACCTGAAAAAAGAGAAGCGCGTCAGGGTACTGCTCCTTGTAGTCAAGGTAGCGCTGCATCATCGGAGGGAGGTCGGACTTCTTGTGCGGAGGGGCCATAGAAAGGGGATAAAAACACGGGAAAGCGGCTTCGTAAATACCTTTCAGCCCAGGCAGTTCCGGCCTCGGGAGCCGCCACGGATACGAATAAGCCCTCGATTCAATGGTATGAGTGTACCCGACGAAGCTACTACTGGTAGCATTAACAATCTTATGGGAGACTACTTGGCACTTTGTGGGCAAGCGCGCCGTGCGAAATTTTTCATCCACCTCCGATTCGAACCTCGAACAAGCGAACCCCTCGAGGCTGGTAGCGCTGTCATGGTTTCTCGCCACACTCGCCGCTCTTGCTGCCCTGTCATGGGCGCGAGGCTCCCTCTTTAAGGTAAACGAGCATAACTATTTTCATTACTTGGCTCATGCATTCAACCAAGGGGCGGTTCACCTGATTGAGCGCCCCACAACGACACACGACCTGACGGTAGTTGACGGCAAGCTTTTTCTCTACTGGGGCCCCGTCCCGGCGGTTTTACTCGCACCTTTCGTCGCCATCTTTGGTATTTCGTGGCCTGATAGCTGGGTTACGTTGCTCCTCGGTGCGCTTCTATCCACGTTAACCCTCTTTCTTCTGCGGGCGTCCACAGCTCTCTATGGACGCCCGGGGTTTCGTGGATTTCTCCTGACCGCCGTTTTCACCTTCGGATCCCCTCTACTACCCCTCGCCCTCAATGGCGGCGTCTGGGCGACTAGTCAACTTTTCGCCACAACCTTTCTCTGCGCCGGGATATGCGTTGCTCTCTCCCCCCTTGGAACACGACGAATCCTTATCGCAAGCACGTTAGTAGGACTCGCATGCCTGAGCCGCCCCTCAATGGCCGGAGCGGCGGTCTGGCTTCTCTTTCGCATATACCAGAACGAAAAGGGCTCTCCCTTTCGCCGCACGGGGCAGAAAATTGGCCTTGCTCTCGTAGTCCTCGGAATCTGCGTTGCAGCACAACTGGCCTACAACTACGCGCGTTTCGGGGACCTCTTTGAGAGCGGATTCTCAGGTCAGCGTGTAGCATCGGTGTTTCAAAGAAATGCAATTCTTTACGGGCAGTTAAGCTTTCACAACATTCCGACCAATTTTTACTACCACTACATCGCGTATCCTTTTCCCATAACGTCCGAAACGTTATGGGGCGGGTCGCTCTTTTTGATGACCCCCCTGTACATAGGGGCATTTTGGTCGGTTTTCCGCCGAGGTGGCCCTCGGGGATTCGAACTGAGCCTCTGGGTAGCCTGTGGTTTGATCGCTCTGCCAAGCCTCTTGGTAAACGGCACAGGATGGGCCCAACTTGGGCCACGCTACACCTTGGATTACGCCCCATTTCTCATACTTCTCGTATCGTCAGGGATACAAACGTGGCCCAAGAGGCTCGTCCTCCTCACAGCTCTTGTCTCAGTTGGTCACTACCTCTACGGCCTCTTTGGTAAGCTCCTACCGAGGCTCCTGTAGCGCTCGAAGCGACAAGGCGAGAGCCCCATTTCAGTAAAACCAGTCTTTTTCCCTGATCAGTGCGAGTAGATTGCCCCTCTCCGGCATCGAATAAAGGAGGGGCTAGGGATTAATCCTAGCCGGAGGTGCAGGGAGGCTTCTACGGATGGCGCAAACCCTTGAAGGCATTAAACTCGTAGTCGTTGATGATGAACCAGGAATCTTGCGGGCCCTTAGTCTGATCCTATCCAGCCTCAAGTGTCAGGTCACCGCTCTTTCCTCGCCACAGATGGTTCTGGAACACATTGAGAGCGGAGGCGCTCCAGACGCTATTATTAGCGACCTCCGTATGCCTGAGATGAGCGGTATCGAGCTCCTCTTCGCGCTTCGTTTCAAGGGGGTTGAGACACCGTTCATTCTCATGTCCGGTCACGCCACCCCACAAGAGGTCGCTTCCGCTTCGGGCGCGAACCTCACCGCCTTCCTCAAAAAACCGTTTGCGCCCAGCGACCTCGTTCGAGAGTTGGAGCGTGTGTGCCCAGAGGTGCTACGAGCAGCCAACACTGCCTGAGTTACCACCGTGAACTACTCTCCACGGTTGAGGAGCGTGAGGACACTCCTCACGCTCCCCTATCGTGCTTTATTTAATTCGAACTCGTGTCGCAGTGCTCCACGCGCTCATCTCTCCCCCCTTCAAGACCCGGTATCGCACAGACCATCGCGACTTCGCGGGGAGCCCCGTGATGACACCTGAGGCGGAGCGGAAGGTCTTTGTGAGACGCTTCCCCCCCTTCACATCAAGGCGGGTCGCCTCGACGTGATAGGTAGCGCTTCCGACGTTCACCATCCCGACAACGAGACGGGATGTTCTTCCGTTGGTGCGAGCTGACACCACAGGAGCATCAACCGATACGGGTGCTCGCTCGAGACAATCGAGGACACCATTTGCGTTGCCATCGGTGTCCGGCACTCCGCACCCGCAATTCCCCGGGGTGAGCTTCGATGGATCGAGGGGGCATTCGTCATTGAGCGCCACACGAGGCTCGCACGACCCACCCTGCGGAGTGATCAAGGTAGGCTCCTCAGGGCAAAGGTCTGCGCAATCCGCCGCGAGATCCCCGTCGGAATCGGTATCAGCGACACCGCATCCGCACTGCCCCGCAACCGTTTTGGCTCTATCGGCCGGGCACTCATCGCGACAATCCGCCTGACCGTCGCCGTCCGCGTCTTGATCTGCCGCGTTACATCCACATGCCCCGGGTACGCTCTTCGAGCGATCTACCGGACAGAGATCAAGTGCATCCGGAACGGCGTCTCCATCCGTGTCGATATCCGACAAGCCGCACCCCGCGATGCCTGGGAGGGTCTTTGTGCTATCCGTCGGGCACTGGTCAACACAGCTCGCGGCTCCATCGCCATCGTGGTCTGAATCCGCAACTCCGCATCCACACACACCGGGACCGACCTTCGCAGAGTCGCTCGGGCACTGGTCGATGCAGTCTACGACCCGATCTCCATCGCTATCGATATCCAGAACATCGCATCCACACACGCCGGGTATGAGTTTCGCGCTTGAGTTCGGGCACTGCTCCCGACAATCCATGGTGCCGTCCGCGTCGGAATCGGCGTCCACTATCCCGCATCCACACACGCCAGGACTCGTCTTGCTCGCGTCGCTTGCGCATCGATCTTTGCAGTCCGGAGTACCATCACCATCGGTGTCTGTATCTGCGGTGCCACACCCGCATACCCCTGGGCTTCGTTTTCCAGGGTCAAGGGGACAAAGCTCCACGCAGCTCATAGCGCCATCGCCATCCGGATCGAGGTCCGGAGAGCCACAGCCGCACGCGCCAGGGGCGATCTTCGCGGCATCGTATCGGCAGGAATCAATACAATCGGGAGTTCCATCTCTATCAGCGTCGGTTTCGCTCGCTCCACACCCGCAGCTTCCTGGATACAGTTTGCCCTGATCAACGGGACAGGAATCGGTTTGGGTAATCCATACCTCACTTCCTCGAGAGGGCGTTGAGCCGAAGATGAGCAGAGAATCTCCGACGATCCGAAGGTGCGTGACGGTTATCGCCTCCTGCTCATATCGAAGGAATTCGTGTGGCTTCGAAGCAGTCTGACCATCAGATGAGAAGAGACGCCCATTATTCTCCACAAATCCCAATGAACCGACGAACGTATTCACCCCCACAGGATATGAGATACCGCCTCCCGAATCATAGCGGTACGTCGGCTGGGTGTACGAGCCCACCGTGAAGGTCTCTTCATAACCAAACGACGAGGTCACCCTGAAAACCCAAGAGTCGCCCTGGAGCCTGAGCGCGACCTGTCGCGGCGTTGAGGAGAAATCAAGGGTAGCCTTTCTCACCGCATCGAGGTTTGAGGTAACTTGATACACATAGTGTCCGTAGAGAGAGTCGGTCTCCGCCACAGCTCCGGCGATCAAGAGCTTGTCGTTGTTGTCGCCCGTATAGACCGGAGTGTATATTCCGAATGACTCAAAATCCTGATCAATTACTACCTGCCATGTTCGAGTAGAGAAATTAAAGGCCGACACGACACCCGACGTGGAGACATGGAGAGGAGTACCACCAACGATGGCGCGCACAGAGAGACCACCGCCGGGGATGTAACTTGGAACGTTTTCTCCTGTTTGGAGATTGTAGCGACCCACGCCGGCGACGCTAGGATTCTTGTAAAACACCTCGGCTCGGTTCCGCTGAAACACCCATCCAGGAGCGAATGGAACCGAAAACGTCCCCTCTGCCGAGCCATCAGTAAACCAATGGCTCCCTGCGCCGCTCAGCCCAGCTGGAATCGAAAAGAACGCTCCGTCGTTCACATAGGGGGTACTCGTACGAGAGGTGGAGAGGGTCGCAATCTTGGTGATCGCGCCTGATGGGGCTCGAGATGTAAACAACTCCATCTCCCCCGCTTCCGTGGAGGCGACCATAAGAAGGTCGCTTCCGAGGCGCCCCACCGGTGTGATAGCTGACCCTTGAGCCCCTGCAACCACGTCGCTCAACAAGGTGACCTCCGCCTGTGCAGATTGCGAACATACAAGCGAGAAGAGTGCGATACATGCCGTCAAGAGATACCGTGTATTCATACAACTTTCCTTTCCACTTCCATCAACGGCGCCTTCATCGGCGACCATCGACCGCATTTATAGTTGTGCATTGCGCACTACTGATGATATGCCCACATCAAAGCTGATGATACCTATGCTGCACTATTAAAGCGAAGTAGTTATTGGGGGTTATTATTTTTCTAGTTTTCGTAGGGCAAAATTACAGCTTTCGCACTGTGCATTTTGCACAACCACAAGCAACTCTGAAAGATATTCGTATGGGACGCCAGAACGGCACTGTAGCCCCGTATCGATTGCGTATCCCTGCGGCCGACTCGTAAGTTCGCGCGGCCCGCCGTGCGACTGCAAGACGGGTGACGCACCAACCCTGCGCCTACCGCCGAGGTTGGAGCAAAGGGACATTCGGGCGCCGGGCTAGCGGCGCGCCTTCGAAAGTTTAACAGCGCCGGACTTTTTGTAGGGGGTCTGAACGAGCTGCCTTCCACCCTTGCTCGCCCCAACCGCATACTGAAACGCGAGTTGCTGATGCGTGGTAAGCCTTCGACTCAATTTCACCTTTAACGTGCCCGTTGAAGTTTTTCGCAACGGGTACTTCTTGACCGATTTCTTTCGCTTATCAAGCAGCACGACACTTACTCCGTGCTGCACCTTAAATCTTTGCGCGGCGCGTGAGCTGACAACTCCAGCCTGGGCCACATCAAGACCCGGCGCGGTTGTAACCACCTGAAGCGCGTCTCGGATGCTTGCGGGGATCGTAAGTTGGACCGAAGTTGCCTGACCAGCGGATTGCGTGAGCTTGCCAGTAATCGCGCCTTTAAGAGCCGCGGGGACGTAGATCGGACCGATCGGTGTCAAACAGATCGCGGAGCCGTCCGACTCATCAGGTGACTGCGCGACACCACCTGAATCATCGGCCGGAATCTCCTCAACACCACATCCACACTGACCTGGAATCGGCTTGAAATCGGAACCAGGACACAGTTGTCGGGGCGCCGAGATCATAACTGAGGAGAGTGCCCCAGGTTCACTAAACTCCACATAGTAGTACTCACCCACTCGCGATACTCGAGAGGCCGCCCCTATGGACTGATTCGAACCCTCGAGGGTAAGAAGTTGCGCGCTCGTCGGAGGGCCGAGGGTAGGATCAAAGAATCGCAGAAAGACTCCTCGATACCAGTCCTTATCCCCAGGAAGAGCCGTGGGAGCGGTCGCGTCGATACCAAAGGTCTCAAGCGATGCGAACACCAAAACACCATCGTCGTTAATCGCATTCGTACCCCACTGACCATACGGAATACTCTCTGCAAGCCGAAATGTGCCCTCCGCCGTACCATCACTAGCCCAGAGTTCTCGTGGGTATGGGTATGTCTCAGTACCCGGGCTCGACACCTGTGCGTTCGCCTTCGCACCGAATATGAAATATCCCCCTACCGATGGATGACGCGGATAGTCGTAGAATTCGCGCAAAACCCCTGAAGGCGCCCCTGGTGCGATATCTTTGACAAGAAGGGTGCCAGCCGCCGAACCATCAGATACCCACAATTCCTCCCCATGAACGCCATCGTCCGCCACGAAATAAAGCTTCCTGTTCACGACGTACGAGGCGACGCGCGTGCGAACTGACTCGGGCCCGAAGCCGCTTGCTGGACCTGGATTAGTGTCTTTTAGAAGGGATGCCTCAAGGGTCTCGAGATTCAAACTCCATAGTTCGCGACCTTTATCGACGGTGGTATTTGCGTAGACAAGCGAGTTACCAAGCTGAACTCCGACGGGACGCTCACCCGCACCCGCCTGAAAAGCCTCGCGCGGGATCTCTCGCGTCCCCGCCACGGTACCGTCAGTAACGAAGATAGTCCCCTGCGTGTCATACAAAGATTCATTTAGATCGAGAGAGAAAATCCGATACGGACTTGGATCACTTTTATCCGCTGAGAGAAAATCGGTGTTGAAAAAGTAAAGGGGATCGGAATGTGTTACGAGCGTCTCCGTGCCTGCCACGGTACCATCACTTACGTACACAGAGGGGCCAGCAGCGAAGATGCCCCGACCATCAGCCAGTTCACCGAGATAGGCGTACCCCCTTACTGATGGGATAGCTTCGGCTAAGCGGGTAACCGCTCCAGAGCGGAGATCGACGAAATTGACGGCGGCATCCTCCGTAATGAGCACAAGGGTGTCCTTAATAACAAATGGGGCTGCGCCTGGATCCACCTGCGCAATCTCCCGGGTACCTGCTGACGTGCCGTCAGTGACCCAAATACTATCAACACCTCCCGGTCCCACGTTGCGGATAGAGACCACAACCTTGTCCCGGTAGGCTAACGGCCTCACATCGGTAGCGTAGGGTGCCTGCGCATCACGGTAGGGATTAAACAGCTCCTCTGATTCCGTGCCCTTAACGCCCACAAACGCGTATCGGGAGACTGACCCATCACTCTTCCGATATTCAACCTGAACAACCCTCCTATCCCCTGCGGTGAGGTTTGAGTGGAACGCTCCAACCAGCTCACCTGCGCGAGGAGGGATAGAAACACGGCTGAAAGAAAGCTCTTGGGCCTGTACGCCCAGGAGGGGCGACACCACACAACAGATACAAGCTACGATCTTCTTCATCTTCAATCACCACGCATGGAATGTGTTTACTACCCTATCCATGGTATGCACCTGAGCCCACCAAAACAACTAAAACGAAAGTTTTTTTCCTGCGTAATATGAGGTTATTACACATACAGGTTGATTTACATCCAAAATCAATGCAATACTGGCTGTGCAGGATACACAAATGGAAACAACCCGCGCCCTCAATCTTATTCGACACCTGATACGACCTGCCATTAGGTTCTGTATCCGCCACGGCATCACTGCCCAGGAGGCTATGGAAGCGCTCAAGCGGGAGTTCATATCGGTTGCGACTACGGAGATCTCGCATAGAGGGGAGAAGCCGAGCGTTAGTCGATTAAGCACTATCAGTGGGTTGAACAGACGTGAGGTAGACCGGCTCGCCAACGTGTCGGGAGATCTCGACACCTCAAAGAACCTTATCCACCGAGTAGTATCGGCATGGCAGGAAAATCCTGAATTCATTACGTCTACAAAAAAACCCCGAGTTCTCTCCCATGGAACGAAAGATAGCGAATTTACACGACTCGTAGCCACGGTCAGCAAGGACTTGAATGCCGCGGCCGTCCTAGCCGAGCTTTTGCGCATACGAATCGCTCGGGAAACCTCGTATGGACTCGTATTGGTCGACCATAACTATATCCCGCGGGGCGATCCAAACGCACTCTTCACGGTATTGGCGCGAGATATGGAGGATCTCTGCGAAAGTGTCGAAGAGAACACTATGCACGGGAAGGATCTGCCTAATCTTCATCTTCGCACCGAATATGACCGCATTCGCCCCGAGGGGATCGAGGCCCTGAAGGGATGGATGCTCCGAGAGGGGCACGATCTTCACCTTCGGGCGCGGGCTGAGATGGCGAAGTACGACCAAGATGTAAATCCAGATCCGGGCTTCAAGGGACAAGGCGCGCGGGTCTCCTTAACGGCGTTCAGTCTTGTCGTTGAGGGATCGCCTGACGAAACGAAGGAGTGACGATGAGAGGGTGTGTAGTCATGAAGGCGCTCGCGCGCAGAACGGGGATGGCACTGCTGTCGTGCGCGCTTCTTCTCATCTCAGTTACGGGATGTGGTGGCGGTACAACCGGGAGTGGAGACGCTCCAAGTGTCAAGGTCTTCGGAACGGTGACCAATCCACAAGGGACCCCGATCCCGTTGGGTACCGTAACAGACCTGACCAGCGGGACAACCGCATCGATAAACAGCAGCGGCGGTTTTCAACTTTCAGCACTCGCTGAGGATGGAACCGTCTCGCTTGACGTAACCTCTCAAGGCACCTCTGGCTCGATCCAGGTCAAAGATCTCCCCTCCTCGACGCAATCGGTCGCCATCAAGGTAGTTGTAGATAGCGTTTCGGGGATAGTAACCCTCGCGTCGGTGGAGATCGACGTCGACCCCACCACGACAGGTCCGGTTACGCAACGTGTGCTAGGAACGATACTCAATAATACAGGAAAGCCCGCCAAGAATGTTACGGTGTCCATCGTTGGAGCGCGAGGCTCAGACAAGACGGGTTCCGACGGCTCCTTCACACTCGACGCCCGCACCACCACCGGCACCCTCAAGCTGAAGATCTCCTACAACGGCGTCACCGGGGAAACCGCTATTCGGGGCATCCCTAAGGACCGAAGCTGCACCCTTCGCGTGAAGCTCTCTGTATCCATAGAGGCGGGACAGGATCCCGGTGACGGCAGCGAGGGTGAATCAACCCTCGTGGTGGACGTTGATAGGGTATCGGTGTCGTAGTACCAACGAGGCTTGTCAGGATGGCACAAGGTAACCGCACTCAGGGAAGAGTTGGATACCGGTGGAATGCTCCACTGAGACGAGTGCTCGCACTACTGCTGAGCATTCTCTTCGGAGGAGTCACCGTCAGCTTCGCAGAGCGCGAGCCGTGCCTTTTGCTCAAAACATCTCTCACACCGATGCAAGCAACTGGGGTGTCGAAGATAGCGGTCATAATCGTTGACCTTCCGGGAGTACCCACAACATACACCCCTAATGATGTCGTGCGGGGATTACGAGAGCGGCAACCCGGCTCTCCATTTTCAGCCTTCGAGGTCTTCTCGGAGAGCTCGGGAGGAAATTTCCGGCTCGACTTCGGCACCAGAAACAACGGCCAACCGGCCGTCTTTGGCCCCTACCTCGCCAACAGAAAAGAGAACACAAGCTGTTCAAAGGGTTTCAAGGAGTGGTCGAAGCAAGCGGCCGCACTGGCGGCTGTCGATGGGTATAAGCGCAAGCGTTACCAGCATACCGTATACCTTTTTCCACCTCGAGCTACGATTGGGTGCGGTGTAACCGGCATCGGAGAGGTTGGTGGGGATACCACCTGGCTCTTCGGTCTCAGCGCCAACTCATTCACCCACGAGCTAGGTCACAACCTCGGGCTCTTCCACAGTGGCCGCCGCGACTCAAGCGGAATCGCGGCGCAGTACGGCGATCTTTCATCTCCGATGGGAAGCTTCCAACCCGAGACGATCCTCTTCTCTGCGCCACACCGAGCTCAGCTCGGTTGGATTTCGAAGGCGGAGAATGAGACGGTTGCGCCGGGATCTTCCGTCAGCCTGACACTCATAGCCCTTGAACGACAACGCGGTGTGCCACGCCCGAGAGTTATCTCCATCCCACTCGGGGATGGTAGCTCCTACACACTCTCCTATCGACAGGAGCTCCCCGAAGCGCCCTCCTCTCGAAACCGTCGGTATGTTACAGGACTGACCATCCACCGAGATTTCGGCATGGGACTCACTACCCGCCTTATGGGAATACTCCGTGACGGTGAGCGGTTTATTGATGAAAAAAACAACATCGCCATATCGCAATCCCACCACACAGCCGAGTCGGTAACGGTCGACATCTCAGGTGCTTCGCCTCGCAACTCGTATGACAAGGGATGCTACCTTGTCGATCACTGCTCCGTGACCTCCGAAGGAAGAGCTCCGGTCGCCTTGGATTGTCGAGGGTATCTCGCCCCCGTAAGTCCCTATGCGTTTCCAGCTAGTAGGTGTCCGACTCGAGCCGCAGGGGAGGACCACGATCTCGATGGGCTCGCCGATACCGCCGTGTCTACCGCCGACGCCGATGGGGATGGCGTTCCAAATGAGGAGGACTGCGATCCGACCTCCCCGAGCCTCTATCGCCTCTTTCACTCAACAGATACCGACGGCGATGGAGCGTACGAAACGATCCTCCCAACAGCGCAAGGGATCTGCGGAGGCTCCACTAACCCGCCTAGCCACCTCGGCGAGGCCCCCATCGACTCGTGCGCAGGCGTCCCGGACACCGCTCAAACCGACAACGATCGCGACGGGATAGGAGATATCTGTCAGCTTGAGGATCCGATGGCGGCGAGTAGAAGACGGCTCCTGCCATCGCTTCAACAACTCTCGCGCGCTGCGGGCACGTTACGCAAGGCACGCGCGGCCGATGCGGAGGAGCTCGCTAGGGCCACGGCTCACGCTCTCAAGCGTTTTTTGGTGAGCTTTTCAAACGAAGTAGCACTTAATCCTTCCTCGCGATCAGCGTTCTCCAAGGTCGAAAAACAACTCGCTAAGCCGGGAGGAGAGAAAGCGGAGGCGCGAGTACTTTCTCAAGCACTTGCAACACAGGGAATGTAGCTCCTCAGCGCGTTAAGAGCACATCCAAGCGGACGCAGTACCCCCACGAAACGAGACGACGTGGTCCAAGCCTCACGGCGCATGACCCGCAACATCCCTTTGAGAGTACGAGGTCGTATGTAACCTGAGTCGCCCCTCAAAAAAACTAGCTCGTCCCATTTACGGGCTGAGTGTGGTACACACAGGGTGCCCTACACAGGAGGTGCAGTTATGATACGAATTCTCACCGCTCTCGCACACGACATCCGGGATATCATTAAGCCGGTCATCTTCCTTTTCTGTATGTTTGAACTGGTCGCTGTCACGAACTGGCTCCTCCTTGAGTCGTACAGCATAACACCGACCCACACCGTGTTTGCAGCGGTGGGAGCGCTCTTCGGTGGCAAGGCTATCCTCGTGGCAAATAAGCTTCCCTACCTTCATATCTTCCAGGGACGTCCCGTGTTGATCTCCGTTGTATGGCGTAGCCTCATCTACGCCCTCTTTTGCGCCCTCTTCCTGTGCAGCGAACACATCATCACCGGATTGCTGCACCATGAGGGCCCGCTCACCGCCCTTGAGCGTCTCACCTCGCGGGTATCGCTTCCCCACGTAGCGGCCAACGCGATTTGGTTATTCGTCGCTCTCATGCTCTATAATTCGTACGTCGAGGTAGATCGACACTTAGGCTCGGGCACTCTAAGAGGTATCTTTCTCGGATCTGTTCCTCCTCGGCGGAGAAACTAGAGCCCTAAAAAACGGCTCACCAGACAGGCGACCGGGCTTCAGCGGTCAGGTATCTCAGAGGCTCGGACCAGCAATGCACAACATCGGGGAAGGTTGCGAGAGAACCAACAGTTAAGGTTAGCGACTACCTCGTCCAGCCAGCGCTCGCTTCTGATCTGGTGCGCCAGTGGCACCAGC
>JAIXQT010000001.1 GCA_027485595.1 Pseudomonadota bacterium
AAGTCCGCTCACACCATTTTTTTTTTCACAGGGAGGAGACGTATCTGGCAACTTGCAAGCAAACATGTTTTCCCTCCAACGAGCGCTTGTTGCTGCCAGTTTGGAATCGAAACTTGAACAGAGAATCAATCCCGAGGAGCTCTCGACACACAACGCCTCTAAGGCCGCCGAGATTGCTGATCATGCCCGGGATAAGGAATGGAGATATCTTACGAGGACCGCCCTCAAGGTATGCCTGGTGGTACTTCTCAAGGATATTGAGACCGCCGATTCCTACTCCAAGGATGCAACCCATCTTTGGCTTCTCGTAGGTTGTCTGATCAAGGAGCTTCGCGTCATCAAGAGCCTCGTGAGTAGCAGCGATAGCGTATTGCGAGAAAAGGTCCTGCTTCTTCTGATCTTTTGGCTCAATAAAAGCGTCGGCGCTGAAACCCTTCACCTCAGCGGCGATATGTGTCGAGAACGCGGAGGAGTCAAAGCGGGTAATCGGCCCTACTCCTGACTTACCTTCCTTAGCCGCTGTCCAGGTCGATTCACGGGTAATTCCAAGCGGACTAATGATTCCAAGACCAGTGATCGCAACTCTTCGCTTCTGCATCGTCGTTTTCCTTTACGTCTTTTTCGGGAGCGCTTTGTCGACGCTCCCCGGCTAGATTCAGAGCGTGCCAATCCTTGAGCATTAAAGTAATCGCTCAAGAGGGCCTAAATCCCTTCTCTGTCTCACGAACCGGGGAGTAGACTTACCATACTGTCCGGCACGAAGAAAGCGAACTTAACCGATTGAAGTTTATGCCTATTTACGGTCAAAAAGAAGCAGATTCTCGGTTTCATTCGAAACCGCGTCGGCCAGCACGGTAAATGAGGTGCTGGAGGATGAGAAATCACCCGTTTCCTCAACTTTTTCAACGCACTCAACCAAAGCTGGAAGTGTGCGGGAAACACGTCGCAAGAGGTACGCCCGCTTTGAATCTGAAAGGTGGAGTCCACGCTGTTTCGTGATGAAGTTGAGAAGTGAATCGAGCTCCGCGTCGGCTGGTCCCTCAAGCACAAGGTGCAACCCTGAGTTCAAACGACTCCGGATCTGCTTCGTGCACTCTATCTTATCAGGACTGACCGCCCCCATTATCACAAGCGTCCCATCAACCTGACTGAGGTTCTCGGTCAGGTCCATAAAAATACCGGACTGATTATTTCGAGAGAGCTCTTCGAGGAGAAAATCCCCATCGTCAAGCACGATAGTCTCCCCCTCACTCAGGGGATGGGAACGGAACTCCGATTCATACCACGAAGCGATCTCATCACGGGCAATAAGCCGCGCCGGCTTTCGTTTCTCTTTCAGATGCCCAACCAGATACACGCCGGTGTGCGTCTTTCCCGATTTCAGCGCCCCCTGCACATATGCGAGCGAAAACACCCGCTGATACGCAAGGGTTACCAGCGATGTAAGGACATCAGCTACACCCCGATGCACGATGTAGGCGCTCGACGAATATCGCAGAGGCTGAACCAACTGAAGTGGTAATTGAGATCCCATGCCAACACCTCACAAGGGATTAGCACCCAGCGAAGATGAAATCGTCCGGATCACTGATGCGCGACCACACCTGAGCGCCGAGAGCTCCCATCTTGCGCTCGAAATGCTCATAACCTCGGCGGAGGTGATGTGGTTCGTGAACCTCGCTGCGACCTTCAGCGGCGAGTCCGGCTAACGCGACAGCGGCCGCAGCGCGGATATCGAGGCCATCTACCGGAGCTCCGGTAAGCTTTGTAACGCCGTCTATGGTTACAACACGATCTTGGATATGAATAGACGCCCCCATACGAGCGAGCTCCGAAACATGTCCGAAACGGCCCTCGTAGATAGTCTCCTCGATCGTACTCGTTCCTTCGGCGAGTGTGAGCGCCGCCATAAGTGGAGCTTGAAGATCCGTAGCGAGCTCCGGGAATGGGCCTGTTTTAACGTTCACGGCCTTGAGACGGCCCTTGCGCTCTACGGTTACTGATTGGTCGCCGCACGTCACCTCCAACCCCATCTCTGAGAGGATTGAAAGGAACGTTCCAAAATAGAGCGGGTCGATTCCCTCCACGGTGACCTTACCGCCAGTTATGGCGCCCGCGAGAAGATAGGTTCCCGCCTCGATACGATCTCCGATCAGGTTTGCGGTAACACCCCCGAGCTCACTACGTCCATTGATCTCGATAACGTTTCCACCAGCGCCTTGGATATCAGCGCCCATACCGTTTAAGAAGTTAGCCAGCGCGACGATCTCAGGCTCTCGCGCGACACCTTTCAGGACGGTCTGTCCAGGTGTGAGGCTCGCGGCCATGATGAGTTGGTGGGTCGCGCCTACCGATGGAAATCGGAGATCGATGAACGCGGGCTTCAATCCATCAACCGCGGTCGCGTACACGACACCATGCTTCAATGAGATCTCGGCTCCCATCTTAGCGAGACCTTCAAGATGAAGATCCACGGGACGAGCGCCGATCAGATCACCACCGGGTAGCGCCACACGAGCGGCGCGACCACGAGCAAGCAACGGCCCGAGCACCCAGAAGGAAGCGCGAAGCGCTTTGACGAGACTGTAGCTCGCCTCAGTCGCAAGAAGTTTCTTGGTCTGAACTCGCGCTGTCGCCCCGTCATAGGAAACCTCCGCGCCGAAATGTTCAAGAAGATGGAGACAGAGACTAGTGTCGGTGAGATTTGGCACGTTCGTCAGAACGCACTCTTCGGCCGTCAGGAGTGTCGACATGAGGATCGGAAGTCCAGCGTTCTTCGCTCCACCAGCCACGACGGTACCGCGCAGCGGGGTTCCTCCAACGATCTCAATAAACTCAGACATCTAGCGCCTCCACCGGCCGGTTCGTGTAGACCCCATAAGGTAAGGCAGACGGGCAGGCAGAACAATAGCAACTTCCCGCTCGAACCGTCGATTTAAAGGAAATTTTTCCTCGGGCCCCCTGCCTTGCCGTCGGGCTAAGGAGGAGCCGGGGTATGCCTATAGAAATAAGGAGATTTATGGCAACAACACTAGCCTCTAACGTAGACCCAGCAGCCGTAACGGTGGGAGCTAACTTCACGAAAGCAGAAAACAACTTGCTAGCCGCCTACGCCCTCAAAGAGGGCGCGACGGCCTCTCAGCTCAAGGCACTCGCCAAAGATTTAGGGGTTACGAGCTCTTCTAACCTCAATATCCGCTCGCTCCAACTGATCGCCGAGCAGAGGTTTCAGCATTCATCTCACGTGCTTAACCTCTTCTCGGGGCTCCTCGACAAGGTCGATCAGTTAAAGCAGCGGCTGATCGCGAAGTTCTCGAATTAAGAATCAGCTAGCCGAGGAAATAGGTTCCTACCGCAACTTTTGGCGACCAGGAATGGTCGCCCTCCCGTCGTGCGACCCGTGACATGGGAGGGCGGTCGTTCCCGACCGCCGCGTTACATTAGGCACAGATCTTTCGCAATTCGCGACATTCCGGCGACCGGGGACGGTCGCCCTCCCTTGCCACGGGTCGCACCTCGGGAGGGCGGTCATTCCTGACCGCCATGTCACGTGCGGCAAAGTAAATTTGCGATGGGAAACATTTCGGCGAGCAGGAATGCTCGCCCTCCCGTCGTGCGACCCCTGACATGGGAGATCGGTCGTCCTCGACCGCTGCGATTCGAATCATCGCTACACTACCGACCTCGCGCGCCCTACCGCCTTACCCCCCGCACCACCGTAAATCGATCCTCCTCCGAATCATCCCCAAGAAGCGAGAACTCATAGTGCGATTCAAAGTTTGGCAACAACTCCTTAAGCGATACTCGCTTGCCTGCCCCAACCTCTACCAGCAGCAATCCCCCACTCCGAAGTCGCGAGCTCGATTGATCAAGAATCTCTCGAACATCCCGCAAACCTCTCTCCTCGGCGAAAAGCGCGCCGCGCGGTTCAAAAGAGAGATCCAGCGGAACCTGCTCTTCCGGGTCGATGTAGGGAGGATTTGCGATGATCAGATCATACGGCGGCTTGATCTCTTGCACTCCCTGAAACCAATTTCCCTGCGCGTAAGTAATTTGCTTGTGGACATCGTGACGTTTCGCATTGGATTGAGCGACCTGGAGCGCTTCATAGCTGATATCAACGCCGACACAACGAACATCACACCGCCGCCTCATCAGCTCAACGACGAGCGCAATCGAGAGACACCCAGACCCGACACCAAGATCAACGAAGCGAAGAGTCTGCTTTTCTCCGACGAAGGTCAGCGACTCCTCAATCAAGAGTTCAGACTCGGGACGAGGCACCAGCACTGCCGGAGAAACTGCGAATGACAGCCCCCAAAATTCACGTTCTCCCGTTATATAGGCAACAGGTTCTCCTCGCTGTCTTCGCTCGATCAGCGCGCTGAAGTGTGCGACGACCTCTGACGTGGAGGGGGTCGTGCTGTTTACTATAAGTTGTGTCCGGGAATAACCGAGAAGGTGTCCGAGCAAAACCTCGCTATCCAAACGAGCCGACGATGACACGCCAGCAAGAGCGAGGGAACCTCGATGAACAAGATCACCGATGGTCGGGGCACTACTGGACGACCGTTTCTCCACGCAACGCCTCGGCCTGGTAATACGCAACGATAGGGTCAATCAACTGGTCGACATCACCACCGAGCACAGTTTCCACATCGCTTACCGATAGCTTAATGCGGTGATCAGTAATACGAGACTGCGGGAAGTTATAGGTTCGAATCTTCTCAGAGCGATCTCCCGTTCCAACCTGACTACGTCGGTCATCCCGACGTTCGGCGTCAAGCTCGGCTTGCTTTTGCTCAAAGATACGAGCCTTGAGAACTCGCATGGCCTTTTCTTTATTCTTCGTCTGAGACTTTTCGTCCTGCATAGCTACAACGACGCCGGTAGGAATGTGCGTAATCCGCACGGCCGAATCGGTTGTGTTGACGGACTGTCCACCCGGCCCACCGGCGCGATACACATCAATCCTGAGATCCTTATCAAAGATCTTAATCTCAACGTCCTCGGCCTCAGGAAGAACGGCAACGGTTACCGTTGAGGTATGAATTCTACCCGCAGCCTCTGTAGCAGGGACACGCTGAACTCGATGCACGCCACGCTCATACTTAAGACGGCTAAACGCACCATCACCTGTAATCATGGCGATAACTTCTTTAATTCCCCCTGGACCCGCATCGCTGGCGCTCATCACCTCGACACGCCATCCCCGAGACTCCGCGTATCGCGAGTACATACGGAAAAGCTCGCCAGCGAACAGAGATGCCTCATCTCCACCGGCTCCGGCCCGAATTTCAAGAATAACGTTCTTGTGGTCATTCGGGTCTTTCGGAAGAAGAAGAATTTGAAGCTGCTTCTCAAGATCTACGACGACATTCTCAAGCACCCGAAGCTCTTCAGCCGCCATTTCCCGAAGGTCTGGATCAGTGGACGATGCTAGCAACTCCTTACTTCCAGCAAGCTCCTCACTCGCCTTGCTGAAGGAGCGGTACGTAGTGACGAGATCGGTGAGATCTTTGTACTCCTTTGAATACTTCTGGAACGTATCTCGATCAGAGATAATCTCCGGCTTCGACAACTGCTGCGCGAGCGATTCGTAGCGCTCCTCGACATCTTTTAATTTATCCCACATGCTCATACGACTACTTTCGAACTACTCCGTCTCTAACAACGCCGAGTGTATATCTGAGCGCATCGACGCAAATCGTTTTGCCATTCCAGGCGCGACGCTTCCACTCGTTAAAACTATCGCGATAAGATCTCTCTTGGGCTCGATCACAACCGAGCATCCGGTACCACTTGAGGCAGTTACCGCCTCTGGCGCCACACCAGCGGCTGCGGCCCCCTCAGGAGAGACGACACCGTCGAATCCCAATCGCCAATCCGGATCAAACCCAGGAATCTTCGGGGCGAGGAACGCGCGAGCGACCTCTTCGCTTATGAGGTCGGACTGCCCCTTCAAGGCAGCAAGCATCTCAGCGGCCCATACAATAAGGTCATCCGCTGTGCCAAAAAGACCGTTGTGACCAGAGACACCACCCATGGCCCACGCGTGCTCATCCCAAACCTCTCCACATACCACGCGACCACGTCGGGGGCATTTCCCCATCGGCGCAAAGACCTCGGTCATCGGCCGCACGTTTTTGCTCCTCACTGACGAGAGCTCAATGAAATTTAAACTGCGGAGACCAAGAGGAGCGGCCACGACTCGCGAGAACGCCCTCTCAAGTGGCATGCCAGTGATAGCCTCACAGATCTCTCCCAAGACGATGTAGTCCGCGTCGCTTCGGATTTGTCGAGTGCCTGGCTCGTATCGAGGCGGAAGCTTGTGAAGAAGGTGGTAAGCATACTGCCGAGCTCCACTACTTGAGAGCAGCCCCGGACGAGCTCCCGCATGAGCGCGGATGATGTCATCAGCGACACCGGTCGCAGTCCCATACCCTGCCACGTGAGCGAGGAGGTGAGCCAAGGTGATTTGTGAACGCTGACCAACAGCGAGGGATTGAACAAATCTCGACGCTCGATCGAGCAGAGTCACCTTTCCCCCGGTTATGAGTCGCATCATGAGGGTCGCGGTGCATACAACCTCGGTGAGCGTTCCGAGATCGAAGACGGTCGTAAAGTCGAGGGGAACGCTTTCGGCGGCTCCCTCCATGGAGACCTTATTTCCACGACATATCTGAGTCGTGAACCGTCCATGCTGCGCAGCCGCTACCAGAGCGCCACTAACGATGCCCTCGGAAATTCCCTTGTCGAGGATCTCGGAGACGCGAGCAGCAGCGCCCCCCCGCCAGCCATCGCTGCCGGGGGATTGGGTATGTGTCGTAAGCGCGGCGCTCATGGATGCCGTAACTCCCTAAAATGGATAGGTGAAAGCCGTGCGGGACTATAACCTGATTTCGAAGTGGAAATCTATAAATGACGTCCGGTCCTCGCCAGGAGTCCCCTGCTCCCCACGAACGTGCTCGTGCAGATGAAACTCCACGACCGCGCCCCCGGGTAAGAGGCAGAAGCTGTTCGATTAATCCAAGGCTAGACCACCGCCCCAAAGAAAAATCGCCCCCTCCCCCTTGAAATGATAGAGCGCAGTGCGCATTAACAAAACGCACCCAATCCCGTGTTGCTAACCCCGCTAGTTGGGGTATTGTCGCGCGGCAGATGTCCCAGCGGGCGGCAGGGCGTTTCAAGCCAAGCCGGCTGGGAGGTGCGAACACACGTAAGAATGAGGAACCCAATTTGGCTTGTTAGGCAAGCTAAGTCCTTTTTTCTACATTCGGAGGTAAAGGTAATGAGCAGCAAGAAGAACAAGATCCGGCCGTTACAAGACCGTATCATCGTTGAGCGTTTGGCTCCTGAGGAAAAATCCGCTGGCGGACTTTTCCTTCCAGACAATGCACAAGAGCGCCCTCAGCGCGGACGTGTCGTTGCAGTTGGAAAGGGCAAGGTTCGTGAGGACGGAACTGTTAACCCAGTAGACGTTAAAGAGGGCGACGAGATCCTCTTCGGTAAGTACAGCGGCGTAGAGGTAAAAGTTGAGGGCACTGACCTCCTTATCATGCGCGAAGACGATGTACTTGGCGTCGTTCTCTAATCTGAACGACCAGTCACGAAACGTTTTAAGTAAAACAATAAGGAATAAAACATGGCTAAGATTTTGAATTTTGGCGCTGACGCTCGTGAGGAGATCCTCAAGGGTGTTAAGAAGCTCGCCGACGCGGTTCGCGTAACGATGGGACCAAAGGGTCGCGTTGTTGTTATCAAGAAGAGCTTCGGTGCTCCAACCGTCACTAAGGACGGCGTTACCGTAGCTAAGGAGATCGAGCTCGAAGGTTTCGAGGACATGGGCGCTCAGATGGTTAAGGAAGTTGCTTCCAAGACCTCTGATATCGCTGGAGACGGAACAACAACCGCAACCGTTCTCGCTGACGCTATCTACCGCGAAGGACTTAAGCTCGTTGCCGCTGGCCACGACCCGATGTCCCTTAAGCGTGGAATCGACGCGGCTGTTAAGACAGCTGTTGAGACCCTTAAGAGCATGAGCCGTTCAACCAAGGGCAAGGAAGAGATCGCTCAGGTTGGAACCATCTCCGCTAACTCCGACGTTGAGATCGGGGGCATCATCGCTGAGGCGATGGAGAAAGTTGGTAAGGAAGGCGTTATCACGGTTGAAGAGGCTAAGGGCCTTGAGACAACCCTTGAGGTTGTTGAGGGTATGCAGTTCGACCGTGGATACCTCTCCCCTTACTTCGTAACGAGCCCAGAGCGCATGGAAGCTGAGCTTGATAACGTTCTTGTTCTCATCCACGAGAAGAAGATCAGCAGCATGAAGGACCTCCTTCCTGTTCTCGAGCAGACAGCTAAGTCCGGCAAGCCACTCCTCATCATCGCTGAAGAGGTAGAGGGCGAGGCTCTCGCTACGCTCGTAGTGAACAAGATCCGTGGAACACTCAACGTATGCGCTGTTAAGGCTCCGGGCTTCGGCGATCGTCGTAAGGCGATGCTTGAGGATATCGCGGTTCTCACCGGTGGTAAGTGCATCACCGAGGATCTCGGTCTCAAGCTTGAGAACGTTACACTTCAGGACCTTGGTAAGGCTAAGCGCATCGTTGTTGATAAAGACAACACAACCATCATCGATGGTAAGGGCGCTGACGCTGACATTAAGGCTCGCGTTACGCAGATCCGTCAGCAGATTGAGAACACAACCTCTGACTACGATCGTGAGAAGCTCCAAGAGCGTCTCGCTAAGCTCGTAGGCGGAGTAGCTGTTATCCATGTTGGAGCGGCTACTGAGGTTGAGATGAAGGAGAAGAAGGCTCGTGTAGAGGACGCTCTCCACGCAACCCGCGCCGCTGTAGAGGAAGGTATCGTTCCTGGCGGTGGAGTTGCTCTCATCCGCACGATCGAAAAGCTTGAGGCTATCAAGCTCGACAACGAAGAGCAGCTCTTCGGAGTTAAGATCGTTCGACAAGCTCTTGAGGCTCCTCTCAAGCAGATCGCGTCGAACGCAGGTGCTGAGCCAGCTGTAGTCATCGACAAGGTTCGTAGCAACAAGGGTAACTTCGGTTACAACGCAGCTACGGATACCTACGAGGATATGGTTAAGGCTGGAATCATCGACCCAACCAAGGTAGTTCGCACTGCATTGCAGAACGCGGCTTCCGTTGCTGGTTTGATGCTCACAACCGAGGCACTCATCGCTGACAAGCCTAAGGAGGAGTCAGCAGGTCCAGGCGGCATGGGCGGCATGGGCGGAATGGGTGGCATGGGCGGCATGGGCGGAATGATGTAGTCGACCTTTGGTCGACTAGCCCCCGAAGCCTCGGCGAAGGGGGATAGTTTCGCTAACCAAACCCTAAAGGCCTCGCGCGAAAGCGCGGGGCCTTTTTCTTTCGGCTCTGCGCCAGAGGCTCGGTCATGGAGAGGCAGAGCCGCCTCCCCTCATCTCGTTGGAGAGGTAGAAAGGAATTCACCGATCTCACACATCTCCCTTGAATATGCCGACCAAGGGAACGTCAAGACAATCACACCTGGAGGAAAAACTACTTCGCCTCGTCAAATACTCTCTCAAAAACATATATATGGGACAAAGTTTAGAATCTCACTACAGACAGTCTGACCGACATGACATCACCCACCTAAAAAACCTCTTTGGGGGAATGTTTGGACCAGAGGGGCGCATACGAGCCAAGGAGGCCATGTTGCTCGACGAGGGTTTTTCGCGAGAAGAAATTGCTCGAATAAAACAAGACATTCCCGAACTGAAGATCAACGTCATGCAACCAATGATAGGCCAATGCCTCACTCAGGTTGCCTCGAGCGCTTTAGAGATGTTTCAGTGGAACCACGCGCCTGTTGTGTTCAAATTTAACGGCACGCTTATCGTGGTGCAGGAGAGAGATAGCTTGATCAGCATCGAAAGGAGATACTCTCGGCTTCAGCTCCAAGACTCCCCAGGTCGTTACGAACATCGTCCGCAGCCTGAGTAGAGAACCGGACGATCTAAGCAGGATGGTGAAAAATGGTTCCGTCGTGAGCATTTTGAGGGTTTCGGCGAAACGAGGCGGAGACGACGGAAAAACCGGAGGCGTATCCACGGAGATACGTTGAGGATTTTTTTCGTTGGCTCCAACGAGGTTGGAGCCAAACCATCGAAATGCGCAACAGGAAATCATTTTTCACCACCCTGTTAGGTCGTCACTCCTACGATCGAGGCGCCTTTCGATAGCTTCGCCATGGCGCTAAAGCAACCTGCTATAGCAGCAGGATGGCAAACATGTCGGAGATGTGTACAGTTTCTCTGGGAGCACTTCGTGTATGAAACAACCTATCGTAGTGGTCGGAGCGACTGGGGACCTCGGTTTACGGATAGTAAGCTCACTCAAGGGGCACGAGGCTCAGGCTCGATGCCTCGTGCGAAAAAACACTTCGCCCAAGAAGTTATTGCGACTCAAAAAAGTTTCCGCAGAGATAGTCGAGGTCGACTTCAATGAGGAGGTCGAACTTGCGCGCGCATGCGAGGGGGCCTCAGTTGTTGTCTCCGGGCTATCAGGGCTCCGATCCTTATCAACAATCGGGGCTTGCCCAGCCGCTTCGATTGCCTCTCCTACCCCTGAAGCAATTAAGAGCTAATACACTGTCATACCTAAACAATTGCCCTCCTCCAGCCCCATCTGCTTGATCTTCCGGAAACAAGCAGATATGTAAAACACCTTTCCATTATCATTCATTCCCGTTTTTTGATGGCTCGGAGGATCGACGATGACACACACGGCACAGTCACAAACTGACCACCATGTTCGCACAGCAACCCTTGCCGATCTCATCATGCCGAGCCGAGGAGCGCCCCAGCGAGACGCGACCGTCGACACTTTACATGCGGGGCTTCACAGCATCCTTGTCCAGTGGGCTCATGGGAAAAGCTCGTTTGGTTGGGTTCGCTCCGGGAGCAGTCTGCTTGCGGAGGTCCGAGTTCGAGACGGAAGTGATGAGGATGCGAGTGCTCTGATATTCTCGATTGTTCAATTACCGGAGAACCGCACCACGCAGGAATTTCGAGTCTCGACGGAAGGACGAGGGCTTCTTGGACAGATCAATGCCCGAGACACCAGGATATTTGCCCCCTTTCGAGCACCTCGAGAGATGTGGACCTGGAGTGACCTCAAGCACTTCATAGAGCAGCAAGCCGCGCTTACTCTCCCTAACCCCAGATCATAGAACTTCAACACTTTCGAACTTGCAACGCGTCAGAGCTACGCAGAGACCGCCGCCCTGCAACTTTCGTCTCGTATGAACCGATGCTATATCCTGCTCCATGAAACTCCTCTGGATCGGCACCGTTTGGCCAGAACCCGACGCAAGCGCGGCGGGTAGTCGCACCATACGCCTACTTGAAGCATGCCAGGGAGCGGGATACGAGGTTCGCTTCGTTTCGCCGTGCCAAGAAAACCCTCATCAAAGAGCGCTTGAAGATATCGGTATTCGCACCGCTCGATTACAAGCGAACGACAGTGCGTTTGACTCTTTCATCTCCGACTATCAACCGGATATCGTATGTTTTGATCGATTCATGATCGAGGAGCAGTTTAGCTGGCGCGTGCGAGAGCATGCACCTGAGGCTCTTCGCGTTCTTGATACGGTGGATCTTCACTCACTACGGCGGGCACGGCAGCGATCGCTTACCTCCCGAGAGCCATCACACGACACATCTCTGAGTGACGATACCGTCCGCGAACTAGCGGCTATTTACCGTAGCGATCTCTCTCTCATCATCTCACGAGAGGAGGTATCCCTTCTTACCGAACACTACAGTGTGCCACCCGCGCTCCTTGAAACAATTGGCTTCCTCTATCCCACAGCCTTTCCCTTTCAAGTATGGGAGACCCGATCCAATGTGGTGTTTATCGGGAATGGATTTCACGAACCCAACCTCGATGCGATACGACTTCTCAAGCGCACTCTCTGGAAAGAGATGCGCGCAGCTCTCACTGAGAAAGGAGCACCGTACGTGGAGCTCCATATCTACGGCGCCTATCTTCCTCAAGAGGTTATGCAGTTCGACAATCCCCGCGAGGGATTCCGAGTCATGGGGAAGGCGACAGATGTCTACGAAACGTTACGTTCCTACCGGTGTAATCTCGCTCCGTTACGATTCGGCGCTGGACTCAAAGGAAAGGTGAGCGATGGCTGGATGGTTGGAACGCCGTGCGTCGCCACACCGACTGCGGCGGAGGGAATGACGCTCGGTGAGCGCTTTGGTGGGCTCGTAGTGGAAAACCTCCAAGAGTATCCTCACCAGGTAGCCGCTCTTTATACGGACCACGAGGTGTGGAATAAGGCACAACAGAGTGGTAGAGAGATTCTTTGCACCCTATTCTCCGAAGTGCAGAACGCGAAGGCCCTTCAAGAGCGACTGACCACCCTCACACAAGAGAAAGCACGTCATCGCGAGCGAAACATCGTAGGAGCTCTTCTTTGGCATCACGGACTTCGAAGTACGGAATACTTCTCTCGGTGGATTGAGTGTAAGAATAGGAAAACTTAGGGAGCACTACTTGTGGTGAGTTTACTCGACCGTAAACCTTAGCACGAGCCGGACCATATCGCGGCATGGGATTCCATTTTCTACTATCTCCTCCGCATAGTGTTGAGAGAAGAAGTCCCGTACGATCTCCATCATTCGAAAACCCATCTTCTGATAGAGCGCGAGCTGACTGAGGCTCGAGTTGCCGGTACCTATCCACACCTCTTGAACACTCCGGTCTTTACAGAGATCAAGCGCCGCTCTCAGAAGCGCCTTTCCGAGCCCCCTGCCCTGATGGTTCGGCGAGACCGCGATGTTTTTTATCTCCCACGACGCCTCCGAAAGAGGCGCTAGTACCACCACACCACGAACCTGTCCCTCCGCCATGAACCCGAGAACGAGACTGTTCGTAAGGTACTCCTCCCCACCAACCACTGGAACACTCTACCTGGAACTACTTTTGCTCTCGAGACTTGAAATACTTCAGTGTGCGGGCAAGGATCCTCAGGGCAGGTCCATTTCTACCAAAGGGGGGGGCTTATTTTAGTGCGGCTATCGTCCCATCGCCCCGCAAAATAGGGAGTCTAGGTTCATCATTTGATTGCCGGCTCTTATTCAGGTGGACAATAAACATGATAGTGCATCCCCATCACGCAACCACTGGCACGGGAAATATAAATCCAGGAGGAAACCACGGAGTGAAGGTGCCCGGGGGCCACTCAACACGGAACCCCTCCTTTGCTTTTCGGTAGCACTCTCGACAGCGAGCGAAGGTCCGTTTGAAGCG
>JAIXQT010000021.1 GCA_027485595.1 Pseudomonadota bacterium
CGTATCATCGCAGGTTGGGTGCGCGATGGCATGTCGGTTCTGCCGAACCGGAACGATGGGACTCAAGCGCAGCCTCTCGACATCTGAGATCATCCGTCAGGTACGTGGTGTCATTGAGGACGCCAAAAATTTCGGCGACAGCTTTTCGAATATCGTCTTCATGGGAATGGGCGAACCACTCCACAACTTCGATGGCGTGACGAGAGCGGTGAAGCTTCTCACGGACGCTCTTGGATTCGGGATGTCTCCACGCAAGGTGACCGTTTCGACGGTTGGTCTCGTTCCGGCTATTCGAAAACTCGCAGCGAGCGATGTGAGCGTAAGTCTCGCGGTATCGCTCAACGCCACTACCGACGAGGTTCGTTCACAGGTCATGCCGATCAACGATCGCTTCCCGATCAGCGAGCTTCTGGACGCCGTTAAGGCGTTCCCTGTTGGCCCTCGCAAGAAGGTAACGATCGAGTACGTAATGCTCGGTGGTCTGAACGACACTGAGGACGATATGCGTCGTTTGGCGAAGATGATGCGCGGTCTTCCGGTTAAGATTAATCTTATCCCATACAACGACAACGCTGGGCTTGGGTTCAACACTCCACCGAAGGAGTGGGTTCACCACTGGCAGCGCTACATGAACACCCAAGGGCTTCAAGCCTTCATTCGATGGTCGAAGGGGCAGGACATCGCCGCCGCGTGCGGTCAGTTGGCGACCGCGTCGAAGAAGCAACCGCGACTTCCTGTGCTGGATCAAGAGGCGGCCTAAGAGGGGTCCGAGTTGAAGAGAAATATCCTCCTCATACCGAAAGGTTTTTTTGGTGATATCCTTCTTATGACGCCCGCCATTGCGGCGTTATCTCGTTCCCAGCCCTCTGCGACTATTTCGGTGCTCTGTACACCGGCAACTGCTCAATTTGTTCGTCGCGACCCCCTTGTGAATGACGTCATCGTCTACGATCGACGTGGCCAGCATAAAGGATTCGCCGGTCTTCGGAGCCTTGCGGCGACGCTCAAGGAGCGTCGCTTTGATGTCGCATATTCCTTTCATGCATCGCCTCGCACCACGACGCTTTTGAAACTTGCCGGAATTCCTGATCGGGTCGGATTCTCGGGTTCGTCGCTGGGGTGTCTCTACACTCGCCGCGTTCACAAGAATGGGGGCCTTCACGATGTGCTCCGCATGGTCGATCTGATTAAAGATGAGCTCGACGATCTCTCTCGTCACCAATTCGAGGGGCTCTGCCTCGATCCTGCGTGTCACGCTCCGTGGGCCGACCTTCGGATCCCCGAAGAGGGGGGCGAGGGGCTCTCAGATCTTGTTTCGGCGATTATCGGAGATGGACGCCCTTACATTGTTCTTGCCCCGGGTAGCGCGTGGCCAACGAAGCAGTGGGATGTCGAGGGGTTTCGGGAGGTGGCGAAGATCTACCGAGGGCGCGGTGTGCGAGTCGTGATCGTCGGCGCAAAGAGCGATGTGCCGACTGCGCGGCGTGTGAGTGCTGGGCTCGATGTCGACGACCTCTGCGGCGAGACAACGCTTGAGGAGTTGTTCGCCCTTGTGCGGGAAGCCTCCTGTGTTGTGTGCAACGATAGCCTCGCGCTCCATATCTGCTCCGCTACCAAGACGCCGGTTGTCGCGGTGTTTTGCGCGACATCTCCCCTCTTCGGCTTTGGGCCGTGGCGCAATCGTTCGGTAGTGCTCGAACGGCGAGATCTTTTTTGCAAACCGTGTCACCGGCATGGCAGTCAGTCGTGTCCGACCGGAACAAGGCTCTGTATGACCGGCGTTTCGCCGATCGAAGTAGTTTGCGCCGTTGATGGATTTTTGGGAGAAATGGGGGAGCGCTCACAGGCGCGTTACCTCCCCGTTGTAGAGTCATAGGATCATGAAAACGAACCTTACAGAGAAAATAGACGTTGCGCCGTTGAATCAATTGGTTCGTGGTCCGTATTTAATCGGCGGTCGGGAGTTTCTCTCGGATGAGGTTGCGACCCGTATCGTGCAGCTCATGCGCAACGTTCCGGATGACGCTCCCCGTGGGGTATTGGCGGGGCGAGGCTATACTGGAATTCAAAACGTGGAGGGGCTTGGACGCGTGTTCGTGAAGCAGTACGCGCATGGCGGATTGCTTCGTCATATAACGGGGGGAAGTTTCCTCTGTGTTGGCCCCTCTCGTTCGCTGCAAGAGTATTTGATGCTCGAGCGAGTGAGAGAGATCGGTATCAACGCCCCTCATCCGATGCTTTTTGTGAACAAGGGTTCTTTCTTCTACAGAACGTGGCTCTTCATGGAGGAGATAGTGAACTCCCGTAATCTCGCTGAGGTGAGTAGGAGCGAGAGGACCGAGGATGTTGATGTGCTTCACGAGGCGATGAGTAAGCTCGGGGAGCAGGTTCTTGCGCTGATTGCGCACAAGATATTTCACGTTGATCTCCATCCTGGAAATGTTCTTGTTCAAGAGGGTGGAAGGGTCTCTATCGTTGACTTTGATAAGGCGCGGGAGTTTAAGGGTAGCTCTGAGCGCTTACGGGAGCTTTACCTCCGTAGGTGGCGTCGCGCGGTCATCAAGCATCGGCTTTCGCCGGTGCTTACGGAGATTATGTCCTTAACCCTCAGGAGCCATCATGAATGAGGGGACGCCAGCGGATGGGCGTCGTATTCTCATTATTCTCTTAGGAGCTTTGGGCGATGTCGTTCGTGGGCTCGCTATTGTGAACGCGCTTAAGCGCGATGAGCCTGCTACGCATATCACGTGGCTTGTGGAACCGGCGAGCGCCGGGGTGGTTTCGTTGCACCCGGGTATCGATGAGGTTATCGTTTTTCACCGAAAGCAGGGGATGCGAGGTGTGGTAGCGCTTTGGAAGGAGCTCCGTAGTCGCTCCTTCGATGTGACCCTTGATATGCAGCGGCACTTGAAGAGCGGGATCTTCTCATGGCTCTCTCGCTCCCCTCGTCGGATCGGGTTTCACCCTGACGACACCAAGGAGGGAAATTGGATCTTCAATACCGAGTACATCGAGTCGCGGGGAGATGGCGAGTCTAAGATCGATCACTACCTCAGCTTTGTGACTACCCTTGGCGGTGTGCGTGGTGACAGTATCGACGCCGGACTGTCTCATATCACCCTTGCGTCTATCGGTGGTGAGTGGGTGACCGCCCTTCAGCGGCCCTACATCGGGATTATCCTTGGATCCTCGCGATACTCAAAGGATTGGCCACTTGAGGGTTATCAGGGGGTCCTTGAGCGGTTGAGTATCCCGGGGGTTGAGGTTGCTGTTCTTCTCGGTGA